>NZ_JBSGYY010000005.1:67291-329755 GCF_053610705.1 Streptomyces sp. NPDC054872
GGGGCCATGGGGGGTTCCTTGGTGTTTGTGGACCGGTTGGGTGCGCCCCCCCCGTCCCGCTGTGTCTCACACGGCTTCGCCCCGGCCCCCGCACCCCCGGCCGGGGCCACGTCCAGGTGCCGCACGCCGGCGCCAGGCTCCTTCCAGAAGTCCGCCTACCTCAACCTGGCCTGGCCGACCCGGCGTTCGGCGTTCACTCCCGACTGTCAGTGCCCGGTGGAAGACTGCCCGGCATGATCAAACCGAATCCGAAAGCAGACCTGCTCCGATACCTGCAAGAGGGGCGTGACGCCCTGGTGTGGAAGCTCGATGGGCTCTCGGAGTACGACATCCGCCGCCCGCTGACTCCCACGGGCACGAACCTGTTGGGACTGATCAAGCATGTCGCCTACGTGGAGATGGGCTACTTCGGCGACACGTTCGGGCGGCCGTTCTTCGACACGGACCCGCCTGCCTGGCGGCGCATCGAGGACGCTGAGCCCAACTCGGACATGTGGGCCACCGAAGACGAATCACGGGACCAGATCGTCGGGCTCTATCGTCAGGCGTGGGAGCACTCCAACAGCACGGTCGCGACGCTGCCGCTCGACGCCATCGGTCACGTCCCGTGGTGGCCGGAGGAGCGGCGGGAGGTGACGCTGAACCACATCCTGGTGCGCGTGATCTCCGATACTCAGCGGCACGCCGGTCACGCCGACATCGTACGAGAGCTCATCGACGGATCCGTCGGGTATCTGCAGGACAAGGACGCCTTGCCACCGGAGGATCAGGCGTGGTGGGAGAACCACCGGAGCCGCCTGGAGCGCGTGGCGCGGAAGGTCAACGGCTGATCTCGCCCTGCTGCCCGCTACGTTGACTCATAGGTCGGCCTTGCGGCGCCGTCCGGTCGGCCTGGGGCTGCTCGGGCGCCCCGGAACTGCTTGGGGCCGGGCGTTTCACCCGACTCAACCTGGCGAGCAGAGCGCCTACGGCTGCGGCACCAGACTTGACATCACGGCGAGTGGCAGCGACGGGTTGGCGGCCGCGGCTTCCACTACCCGCCAGTCGGTGTCGGTGAGCAACTCCGCGATGACGTGTGGCGCAAGGGCCGGGTGGGCGGCGGCCAGGGGCCGAGCCTGCTTGTCCGCCAAGCAGTTGTGCAGCGCAGGTCCCGTCGCGTTGCGGTGCCGGGCGACCTCGCGGAACGCCTTCCTCACCGGGGGTTCGTGCCGGGTCAGCTCCTCCAGCAAGGCCGAAGTCGCATCCGGGTTGGCCGCCACCTTGGCGATGACATGCACGCCGTGCCGGTCCACCATGGCGCGCAGCTGCGCTTCGGAAAGGCCCGGGTGCGAAGCGATGGACTTGACCACTTTCGCGTCGGGATCGGCGGCCAGCGCGTCGCGGGTTACGGTCGGAAGATCGCGTCGTTGCGCCACGAGCGTCCGCACGGCGGGGTCCGGCGACTGAGCCAGCTCCGCGACCTCGCCGCAAGAAGCGGCGGCAATCCGCGGCAGCAGGGTAGCGCCGATCTTGGTGGTGCGGGCCAGACCGATGAGCACGTCGAGAGGCACACGCGGGTTGTGGGCGAGCTCGCGCTGCACATCGTGGCCGCGGTCGACGGCCAGCGCTCGTATCAACGCCTCGTCGATCGCGGGATTCGCGGCAAGGTCGGCTCGGACACCAGGGTGGGGGTCCGTGGCGAGCCGTCCGTACGCCTCCGGGGGCAGATCGGAGCGTGCGGCCAGCGCCCAACGAAGCAGCGCGGAAGGGTGATCGACAAAGCGGACGGCGGCGTCGGTGGGTATGGCCGGGTTCTGCAGTGCCATCTGCTGCGTCGTGTGCGCGGTGGACTCGTGACCGCCGTCGCAGGAGGCACCCGGCAGCAGATCACAATCTGTGCGCGGGCAATGCGGGTCGTGCACGAACGGGATCTCTTCGCGGTCACAGACCAGGCAGCGCAGCGCCGGGGGCAGGCCCTCGCCGGTGAGCAGTGCCGCCAGCAGGGATGGGGGTGTTGCCTGGTTGGCCGCTGCCGCGCGGCGGACCTCGGCGTGCGGATGCCCCGCGAGCCTTGCGGCGATCGCTGACGTAGTCCACAAGGCGAGCTCCGCGACGACCCGTACGTCCGCGTCAGCGGCGAGCGTCTCCACCACATCGGGCGGGAGCCCGGAACAGGCGGCCAGCTTCTCCCGGCGCTCGACGTCTGGATCGGCCGCGAAGAGGCGCGCCCATTGCGGGCTGTCAACTGCTTCGCCGAGGAGGGCGAGGGCGGCGTGTGGCTGCGCGGCGGGATCGATGTCGGCAGCGGTCAATCGCCCCTCGGACGCAAGCCATACGGCGCTCTCTTCGACCCGCGCTACCAGGGCGACCGCCTGCGCATGGCTGAGGTCCGTGCGACAAGCCAGGTGCGCGGCGATGTCATCGTCCGCCCCCTCAATCAGCCGGTCGACCAGCTCGGATGGCAGAGCGTCATTGGCGGCCAGACCACACAGGACATGGTTCACAGAGGGCATCCTGCCCGGGCCGTGATCAAATGGCTCGCGGTTTTCCAGCCGCCAGGTGCCTCCGGAAAGTCGACAGAGTCTCCGGAGGCTCGCGCTGGGTCAGAACCGGGCGTGTGTGGTGATGTCCGATTCGAACTGGTCGATCATCTGCGGCGTCACCGTGGGACGGCACTGGGCGATCGCCTCCAGGTAGCCCGCCGTACTCGCGCCCGGCAATGCCTCCGTGGCCGCCCTTTGCCCGCCGGGCGAGACCAGATCACGCTCGAAGGAGTTCTGGGCGGCGATCCGGGCGGCGTGCTCGATGTCAGCGGGCGTGAACAGGTCGCTGGCTGCCACCAGCTCGTCGACGTCCACCTCCGGGCGCCCGTCCGTGTAGCGTGCCCAGATCGCCGCCCGGGCGGCCTTGTCCGGCGTACCGATCGGGATCAGGTAGTCGAAGCGGCCAGGCCGCAGGAAGGCCGGGTCCAGGGAGCGGATCGAGTTCGTCGCACACACCAGGAGCCGCTCGTCGCCCTCCCGGAAACCCGGGATCAGCTTGAGCAGTTCGTTGGTCACCCCGTGCATCCCGCCGGGCTGCGCCGGTTCCTGGCGGACGGGGGCGATCTCCTCGACCTCGTCGATGAAGACCAGGACGCGTTCCAGTTCAGCGATCGCCGCGAACGCGGAGCGCAGTGCCGCCGCCAGATTGCCCCCGTCGGCCAGCCGGGAGGGCAGGATCTCCACGAACGGCCAGCCGAGCCGCGAGGCGATGGCGCGCGCGAAGGTCGTCTTGCCGGTACCCGGTGGCCCGAACAGGCCCACCGCCCGCGGCGGGCGCACACCGTGGAGCGCCGCACGCTCCGGTTCGGCAAGCGGAAGCACGACCCGCCGTTCGATCAGGTCCTTCTCCCGCTCCATGCCGACGACCTTGGCCCACAGATCACCGGGCAGCAGCCGGCCGCCGAGGTCGTCGAGGACGCTGGCGGCGGGCCCGTGCACCGGCTCGACCTTCTCGAAGTAGGCGACGGCAGGCCGACGGGTGTAGCCCGCGTTGAGCAGCCCCTCGCCGAAAAGGTCCTCCTCGGGCAGGACGTAGGCGATCCGCCCGACCCGCGCGGCGATCAGGCGGCGCTCCAGCTCGACCAGGAGTGCGCTGGCCAGGCCGCGCCCACGCCAGGCCGGGGCGATCGCGATGCGCATCACCCAGGCCCGCTCCCCCGCCACGCAGGCGAGGGCCGTCCCGATGGGCACGCCCTGGTGGACGGCGACGACGCCCGGCTGGCGGGATGTCAGGGCACTGATGCACTCCGCCACGGAGAAGACGGATTCCTGGCCGAGTTCGGCCGTGGTGTCCATCAGGTGGACCACCGCGGCGAGATCGCTCTCGCGGTAGTCATGGATCAGCCAGTTCACAGGGCCCGCCCCTCGATCGTTCTCGTTGTCGCGCCGGTGCGGCGAGGCTAGAGGCGCGGGAGGTCACGGGTCGTGTGCCACTGTGCACAAGGCGCGGGGGGTGTTGCTACGAACCGTCACTGGGCGCATGGGTGCCTCGCGTGCAGGGCAGCCCGGGCCGGCCTGTCGCGCCCTGCCGGCCGCGAGGCGTGGGGGTCACATCCACAGCACCCCGTCCTCCTCGTGTTCGCGGACGCGGTAGGCGATCATGCGGCGCAGGAGAGCTGTCGGCACCGGCCTGCCGTAGAAGAGCTTGACCGTGCCCTTGCCGGTCTCGAGATCGCTGAGTTCGGCGTCGAAGGCTTCGCGGGTGCTGGGGGTGAATGCGAAGTTCGCGTGCTTCGCGTGGCCGCTGATCATGAACAGGATCGTTCCCGAGGGGTGCACCCAGGCGGGATGGCCCCATTTGATGGCCTCGCTCGCGTCCGGCACGGCCTCTCGGGTCAGTGCGTGCAGTTGCTCGAGCAGCTCACGGGCCTGACCGTCGAAGCCGTCGATGTACTCGTCGATCGTCTGGGGCTTGTTCACGGCGTCAGTCTGGCAGGGACCGGTTCATGTCCGGCCTTCGCTGCGTGAGGGGACACGCCGTCGAAATTCGCCGTGCCCCAGGGGCCGCTCCTCTACGGGCTGCAGGTCTCCGGGGGCCTTGAGTCGGTCGGCGAGGGCGAACCCGTCGGTGAGGGGGACGGTGAAGGAGAAGGGGGATCCGAAGGCGTCGTGGTGTCGGAGGGGGACGGTTCGTGTGTCGGGCTCGGGTCTGCGGAGGGGGTCGTCGGGGAGGGACAGTCCGGGGTGGTGGGGCCCGGGTCGGTGGGCCCGGGAGTGGTAGGCCTGGGGCGCGGGCCGGGGCCGGTGGGGCGTGGGCCGGGGCGGGTCGGGTCCGGCGAGGCGGAATCGCCGGGGCGGGGATTCGTCGGGTTTGCCGGCTGGGGGCCCACGACCAGGCCGCCTCCGCCGGCCGGCCGGGTCGCCGGGGTCTTGCCGCCCGGGCCGGGGCTGGTCGGCAACGGGCCCCGGCCGTCGGGGACCTCGTGGGCGCCGCGGCGGTAGAAGTCCAGCCAGGCCAGGACCGTGCGCAGGTAGGCGGTTGAGTGGTTGTAGCTGAGGATCGCTCGGTCTAGGTCCGCCTTGACGACGAGGTTGCGATGTCCGGCGCACAGGTAGCGGCCGGCGGCGAGCGCGGCGTCGTGGATGTTGTTGGGGTCGGCGCGGCCGTCGTCGTTGCCGTCAGCACCCCAACGGGCCCAGGTGGAGGGGATGAACTGCATCGGCCCCACTGCCCGGTCGTACGTCGCGTCGCCGTCGTATCTCCCGCCGTCCGTGTCGGAGATCCGGGCGAACCCGCTGCCGTTGAGGACAGGGCCGAGGATCGGGGTGAGCGTCGTGCCGTCCGCGTCGACCCGGCCGCCGCGGGCCTGTCCCGACTCCACTTTGCCGATGGCCGCGAGCAGTTGCCACGGCAGGTGGCAGCCGATGTCGGTGTCGGCGAGAGCGTCTTCGGCGCGGCGATAGGCGGTGAGGACGGTGGCCGGGATGCCGGACTGGGTTCGCGCCTCGGGGGTCTCGGTCCCGCCACCCGGTGCCCCTTTGCTGCCGCGCAGGGGCGGGAGTTCGGTGTGGTAGGCGTCGGCGGAGGGGCCCGCGGGCGGGGCCCACCCCTCGTTCCCGGTGGCGCGGTCCGGAGCAGCGTCGCGGCGGGGCGCGGCGAGTGGGCCGCCCGGCGCGCCCGATGCGGTCAGTCCGGCCACGGCGACGGCCGCGACGACGGTGCCGGCCATGCCCCGGCGCATGCGGCCGCTGCCCTTCCTGCGGTGCTTGTTGCTCATTGCCATGACTCGATCGCCTCTCGGAGTTGCGACGCTCAGCAGTTGGGGGCGGCGGGCCGGTCCGCGAAGCGGTCGGCGAGATACGTCATGGCCTCGGCGTTCGCCGCCTGGATCGGCCAGAGGTGGTCGGCCACGGGCGGATGGGCCGTGCTGTCGTACGTCTTCCAGGTCAGCGGCACGCCCTGTGCGCAGTACTGCTTGTGCAGGGCGTCGGCCTGGTTCGGTTCGACGAGGGCGTCCTGGGTCGCGTGGTACTGGAGCACCGGCACCTTGATCTTCGGACTGCTGCCGAGGGTGTTCTCCGTGTAGCGGGCGACCCAGGGCGCGTCGACGAGCGGGCTGCGGGTGACGTACGCGGACAGGGGCTTGTTGCCATACTTGTTGATCATCTCGAGGGCGCAGCCACCCGCTTCGAGGTCTGCGACCATGGCGCGTCCCGCGTCATTGAGCACGTCGCCGAACTTGAGCTCCGGATAGGCGTTGTCGAGGCCGATCAGGGCGTAGAAGAGGAAGCCGGAGCCGGGGCGGCCGTTGAGCGGCAATGCCACCTCCATCAGGTTGGCCGGGACGCCGCCCGCGACGATGCCCTTGAGCTTGAGCTCGGGCGCGTAGTCGGGCTGGAACTCGCCCGCCCACAGCGCGGCGCCGCCGCCCTGGGAGTAGCCGCGGAAGGCGACCGGCGCGTCGGCGGAGAGCCCGGTGGCGGGCAGCCGCTGCGCGGCGCGGACCGCGTCGAGGAGCGCGGGGCCCAGGGACTTTCCGACCATGTACGTGGTCTTCGGCCCGGGCCGGTAGCCCTCGTAGTCGGGGACGGCGACCGCGTAGCCCGCCCTGAGCATGGCGGTGAGGACCCACTGCTCGTACAGGGCGCCCTTGGCGATCATTCGGGACGGGGCGCAGCGGAAGGCCGGCCCCTGTGTGCCGGGCCCCCAGCCGACGATGGGCCGCGAGGCGGGCGTGCCGCCCTTGGGCACCATGACGGTGGCGGTCAGGGCGTGGGGCTTGCCGAGCGCGTCGGTGGACCGGTACATCACCTGCCACGTGTCGGCCAGGGCGCGCGGCATCGGGGTGCCGGGCTCGACCTTGCGGGAGCGGATGACGTCGCCGGGCTTCCCGTCGGGCAGGACGGACGGCGGTACGTAGAAGTCGTCGGGCGGCAGCAGCGCGGTCTTGCTCGCCGGAGCGTGGCGGGGCTCGCTGCCCGCCGTGCCCGGACAGAGTGTGCAGGCCGCGAGGATCAGGGCGAGGACGGCGGGCAGCCGCCCCGCCCGGCGGGATATCCGTGTCGGCATGTCAGTTCCTCTGGGGCCGGTGGCACCTGGTGGCTGATGGCTTGTGGGACAGGGCCGTTCTCGCGGCCGCTTGCGGCTGGTCGGCGGGCTGCGCTCGGCTATATCTGCAGTCCCTGCCCTGCGTTCTCCTGCTCCGCGATGGCGAGCTCTTCAAGGTGTGCCGCCGCGATGGGGGCCCCGCCCGCCTCGCGGAAGGAGTGGCTGACACGGCGAGCGGCGGCGGTGTAGTGAGGTCGGCCGAGCACGGCGTCAAGCGCGGATCCGACGGCCTTGGCATCGGTCCGGCCGAATCGCACCCGCACGCCCGCGCCCACGGCGGTGACCTGGGCGGCGATGACGGGCTGGTCATGGCGGGCCGGCGCCACCACCAGGGGGACGCCGTGCCACAGGGCCTCGGTGACGGTGCGGTGTCCGGCGTGACAGACGATGGCGTCCGTGCGGGCCAGAAGGGCGAGTTGCGGCACTGAAGGGCAGATCAGGAGATTGCCGTCGTCACGCGGTGGGCCGAGGACGTTGTCGGGGTCGACGACCACGGCCCGCAGTACGCGTGATCGGGCGCGTATGCCCTCGACGCACTGGGCGAGGAAGTGGGCGCCCACCGTGGTGTCGGCGGTGTCGAGGGAGACCAGGACCAGCGCCCGGTCGTCGTCCCCGTCGACCCAGCCCCAGGGGAAGTCGGTGGCATCGGCGGGCGAGTCGGGTACCTGGCCGAGAGCCGGACCGATGAAGCGCACCGGACCGCGGTCGGACGCCTGCGGGCCGGTGAGTTCGCTGGTGGAGAACGCGAGCGTGAGCCTCGGCGAGAACCGCGGGTCATAGCGGGCCGAGGGGTCGCCGAGACGCAGCCGCAGGCCGTCGAGGAGGTCGGTGAGCCACTGGTCGAACTGCGGGGTGTCGCTGGGGCCGCGCGACAGCTCGACTGAGGTGGCCGAGGAAGTGACGTAGGGGACGCCGAGCCGTTCGGCGACCAGTGCGCCCGCGATGGTCTGCTGGTCGACGACGAGCACGTCGGGCCCGAACTCCAGGACGGCAGCGGTCACTCCGGGCGCCATGGCGTGCGTGAGCGGGACGAAGAAGTCCTCCCACAGGAACCTCAGAGCAGCCACGCCGCGCAGATCGCGGGGTCCACCGACACCAGGAGTGCCCGCGCAGGGGAAGACGTGGTGGCCGGCGGCCACCAGACCTTCCAGGGCGGCGGGCTGGCCGGCCCAGGCCACCTCGTGCCCCCGGACGGCGAGTTCGGCGGCGACCGCCGATGCCGGGTTGACGTGGTCGGCGAGCGGCGGCATCACGAAGAGGAAGCGGCTCATCGGGCATCGCCGCCGCGCAACAGCCGGGTGCCTGTCGCGCACGGGCGCTTGGTTCGAGGGCGCCATGCGCCCGTGGGCGGTCGTGCCGCGGTATGAGCGAGCAGGCCGGGGGTGGTGTACCCCGCAATGCCCAGGGCCGGTTGGGCATTGCGGGTGTCGGTGAGCCCGCTGCGGCGGCGTTCGTCTGCGTCATGGGCGAAGCGGCCGGGCTGGCAGAGGCGGCGGGACGGGCGGGGCCGGCGGGCGAGCTTCTCGCGAACGTGCCGGTCGCCGACCCCGCCGAGACCGGGTGCGCCGAGGGTTCCGGCCCGGCGCACCGCGCTCGCTGATCTCCCGTCCACGCGGCCGGAAGGGCTCAACCCCGGGACCGGGTCGGGGATTGCCTCACAAGACAGCATCAGAACTCCGACCGCTCGGCGAAACAGGCACAAGCACAGGTGCAGGCACGGGCAATGCACGGGTGCGGGCACAGGAAATTGCGTTGCATTGACAATCGAGCCGAATGCGGAAGCTAGCCGCGCACAGAGAAGCCGGTCAAGAGCCGTTTCGCTGCGTGCCGAAGATCTGTTGCGGAGTGAGTAAGGAGCAGGGATCAGTTGTCACCCGGACTTACCTCAGGGTTTTGGCATCGACGTACAAGTTCGGGTCGCGTATTACTCATCCAGGGATGAAGCAGCCCCCAAAACCAGGCAGCTGAATTCTGATGGTAATTGACACCTTGACCGCCCAACTACCCGTCAGTAGTTTACCGATCCGAAACAGGACCGTATCTGGCGAAGATAACGACATGTACGGCCATTCTTCCTTCACCCGTTCTGCTCGTTCACGCAGTACGAGAGGCAGCTCATGAGAGCTAATCACAAGAGAGCCGGGGTGCGTGGCGCCCTGGCGGCGGTCGCGACCGCCGGGCTGGTCACCGGTCTGCTCACCGTCACCGGAGGTACCGCTTCGGCCGTTCCGCTGAAGCTGAATCAGAAGTACACCTGCAAGTTCCCGATCATCAACAACGACCCGATCGAAATCGAGATCACCGCCGACATGCCCGCCACCATGAACGTGGGCGAGACAGTCCCCGAGTACGACATCAAGGCCGTCACCAAGGTCAGCGCCCGCGCCGCACAGGGCCTGGGCGTCATGGGAGCGGTGACCCTCGAGGGCAAGGCCACCGCCGACGTCAACGTCACCCTCCCCGGCGGCACCGGCAACCTGCCCATCAAGGTCGTCAACACCGTCGCCAAGGCCAACATCCCCAATCCGGCAGCGGCGTTCACCGTCGACGCCACCGGCAAATCGCCCGGCTCCCTGCTGACCTGGGCCGATCCCGGTACCGCCACGTTCAATGTCACGGGCCTCAAGCTGCACAACATGATCGCCCGCGACACCGCGGGCAATCCTGTCCAGCTCCCGCCGTTCGGCGACGAGTTCGAGACGGCCTGCACGCTCGACGCAGGTCAGCCGACGCTCCTGCACACGATGGAGATCCAGGGCGGCGGCACCGACCCCGGACCCGACCCGGACCCCGGACCCGACCCGGACCCGGGCACGGACCCCTCGACGGGCAAGCAGAACGTGAACACCAAGGTGACCCCCAAGCAGGGCGGCGGTCAGCTCACCATGGCCCAGGCGGGCGACACCGTCGCGCTGTCCCCGGTCGAGGAGGGCGCGGGCGGCAGCTCGACCGGCGATCTGCGGAAGGTAACCGTCAAGGACGCCCGTAACGGCGCCACCGGCTGGTCGCTCACCGGGAAGGTCACCGACTTCACGGGCGGCGCCGGCACCATCGGCGCGGACAAGCTCGGCTGGACACCGTCCTGCGAGACGGCGGCGGGGTCGGCAAGTACCTGCGTGCCGGGCACCCAGGGCACGGTCGGCGGGGCGGGCGCCACGCTCGCGAGCGCGCCCGACGCGGCCCAGACCGGCGGCGAGTTCACCGTCGGCGCTGGCCTCGCGCTCGACGTACCGGCGACCGCGGCCGCCGGTGACTACGCGGCCGTGCTCACGCTGACGCTGACCTGACCCTACGCCCGGCCTGGTGGACCGACCGTCGTGCGACGGCCGGTCCACCTCTTCGGCATTCCACCGCCCGCTCAACTGCCCCTCCCCTGCCCTGTTTTCCGCTCCATTCCCCTCCCGTCCCGTCGCTTCTCCTCGCATCTCGTCGCTCTGGGGGCCGCATGCACCTCGTCCGTACGCAGCTCATGCATCGCAGATACACCGCCCTGCTCATCACCGCCCTGGCCTTGGCGCTCGGCCTGCTCACCGCGAGCCCGGCACCGGACGCGTTCGCCGCCGACAACGGCCGCTGGTCCGTCTTCCCCGCCGACAAGACCAGCAAGAACGGCAAGAACAGCAAGGCCGACAAGAAGGGCGGCAAGAGCCACGCCCACCGGGCGTACTTCCGGATGAAGGCTGATCCGGGGCGCACCGTGCACGACAAGGTCACCGTCTCCAATCTCGCCAAGGAACCGGTGACCTTCCTGCTCTACGCCGCCGACGCGTACAACACCCCCCGCGACGGCGGCTTCGCGGTGCGCGAGCCCACCGAGAGGCAACGCTCCGTCGGGGTCTGGACGCGCCTCGAACGCTCCGAGGTCACGGTCCCGGCGGGCGGCAAGACCACCGTGCCCTTCACCGTCGCCATTCCGCGTACCGCATCGCCCGGCGACCATCCCGGAGCCGTCGTCGCCCTGGACAAGCGCGTCGCCCGGTCCAAAGGCACCGGCGTTGGCATCCGGCAGGCTGTCGGCGCCCGCATCTATCTGCAGGTCAACGGCGAGCGAGCACCCGGACTCAAGGTCCAGGACGTCCGCTTCGACTACGAGGTTCCGCTGGTGCCCGGCCTCGGCAAGGACGCCACGGTCACGTACACACTCGTCAACAGCGGCAATGTGCAGCTCGAGCCGCGGGTCGACCTCAAGGCGAAGGGCTTGTTCGGCCGGACGTCCTTCGACAGCGCGGGCAACAAGTTGCCGGCCGAGCTGATGCCGGGCCAGCGGGTACGGATCACCCAGAAATGGGCCGCGCCACCGCCGCTGGACTGGGGCAGCGTCGAACTGACCGCGAGCGACGAGAAGGGCGAGCTGGTGGAGAGCGGCAGCACCGCCTACCGCACGGTGAACTGGGGTCTTCTCGTGACGCTGGTTCTGATGGTGCTCTTCCTGGTCGTGGGGGTGGTGGTGCGGCGCCGCAGGGCTCGCACCGCCGCGCGGACTTGAGCCGTACGACCCCCTCGCGGGGCGCGCGGTCGCCGCGTACGGAACGACAGCGGGCCCGGAGCGCCGTCGCTGCTCCGGGCCCGCTGTCTGCACTGCCGTACGGCGGGGAGCCACCTGGATCGCAGGGGCTCCGGGAGTGCCGCGAAGCAGCAGCCTCAGATGGTCTGCTCGTCCCTCCTGATGCGCCGGGGCAGGTAGTGGAAGGCGGCTATACCGGCGGCGCTCAGACCTCCTGCCGCCGCCAGCGTCAAGCCGACGCCGGACATGCCGGTCGCCGCGAGTGCGCCAGAGCCGCCGGTCACCTGTGTGCCCAGCTGGGTGCCGGAGGATCCGGAGCCGCTCGATCCGGCGCCGCCCGAGGTGCCGGAGCCATCGCCCGATGAGCCGCCGGTCGTGGTGCCGGGGCCGGTCGGGTCCGTGGGATCAGCGGGATCGGTCGGCGGGTCGGTGGGCGGGTCCGTCGGAGGATCGGTGGGCGGGTCGGTCGGCGGATCCGTGGGTGGATCCGTGGGGTCCGTACCGCCGTCGCCGGTGATCGTCATGGTGTGCAGGAGCGTCTTCTGACCGGCGTCGAGCGTGCACTCCGCGGTGAACTCGTCGCCGTTCGGCGGGAGCGGAACGGGCGCGCCCGCCGCGTCCCTGGCGATCATGTTGTGCAGCTTCAGGCCCTTCACGTCGAAGGCCGCCTCGCCCGCGGAGCCCCAGGTCAGCAGCCCTCCGGGAGACTTGCCGGTCGCCGTCACCTCGAATGCCGCGGCGGGGTCGGGGATCTCGGCCTTGGCAACGGTGTTGACAACCTTGATGGGCAACGTGCCATCACTGCCGGGCTGGGTGACGACCACATCGGCGGTGGCCTTGCCCTCCAGCGTGACCGCGCCGAGCACCCCGAGGCCCTGCGCGGCGCGCGCGCTGACCTTCGTGACGGCCGTGATGTCGTACTCGGGGACCGTCTCGCCGACTTTCATCGTGGCGGGCATGTCTGTGGTGATCGCGGCTTCGATGGCGTCATTGCCGATGATCGGGAACTTGCAGGTGTATTTCTGCGTCAGGGACACCGGCTCAGCCGATGCGCTGCCGCCGCCGGCGGTCAGCGCGAGCACCACCCCGGCAACCCCGGTCAGGGCCGATCCCCGTACCAGCCTCGCCATGACTTTTCCCGGTTGCTCTCCCCTGCGGTCTCCCATGCGATCTCCCATGTGTGGCCCCATTTCTGAGAATTGACACAATCCAGAAATGACTACTGGCAAGTAAGGTGCCAGTCAACCCGATCGGCACAGTTCGGCAATGTGCGGTGGCGACTGCCTCACAATTTGTCATCCCCGCACTGTCCCGTACTCACCGGAGCCACAAAACTTCCGGGCCCTCAACTTCCCCTGCCAGCGGGCAGGAACAGGCCTTGACCATCCAACTACTCATCAGTAGTTTGCGTATTCGAAACACCGCCGTAGCGTCTGCGGCATTTCAGTCGACAGATTCCCTCGAAGCGGCGCATTTCACGTCTCCCGATTCCCTTGGACAGCTGGGCCGGCGAGTCCGGAATCGCGGAGATGGCACACCCGACCTTCGTTTGTGCCCATTCACGTAGCCCGAGAGGTAGCTCATGGGAGTGCACAAGAGACAAGCCAGGGCACGCGGTGCCCTGAGCGCGGTGGCGGCCGCCGGCCTCGTCACCGGCCTGGTCACCCTCAGCGGTGGTTCCGCCTCCGCCGACCCGGTCAAGCTCACGCAGAAGTACACCTGTAAGTTCCCGATCATCAGCAACGACCCGATCGAAGTTGAGATCTCCGCCGACATGCCCGCCACCATGAAGGTGGGCGAGACAGTCCCCGAGTACGACATCAAGGCCGTCGCCAAGGTCAGCGCTCGCGCCGCACAGGGCCTGGGCGTCATGGGTGCGGTGAGTCTCGAGGGCAAGGCCACCGCCGATGTCAACGTCACCCTGCCCGGCGGCACCGGCAACCTTCCCATCAAGGTCGTCAACACCGTCGCCAAGGGCGACATCCCGAACCCCGCGGCGGGGTTCACCCTCACCGCCACCGGCAAGTCGCCCGGCTCCCTGCTGACCTGGGAGAACGAGGGCACGGCCAAGTTCGACGTGACCGGCCTCAAGCTGCACAACATGATTGCCCGTGACGCGTCGGGCGCCCCCGTCCAACTGCCGCCGAACGGCGATGAGTTCCCGGCGGACTGCACCCTGGACGCGGGCCAGCCCACCGCGCTGCACACGATGACCATCACCGGCGGCAGCACCGATCCCACGGACCCGCCGACCGATCCGCCCACCGACCCTCCGACCGACCCGCCCACGGACCCGCCGACGGATCCGCCCACCGACCCGCCGACGGACCCGCCCGGGGACGACCCGGTGAAACTCAACTTCGGCATCAAGGGCAACTCGTTCATCAAGGCGGCCAACGGCAACGCCCCGCTCACGGGCGGCATCAACACCCGCTACGACCTGAACAAGGGGACCTTCGACGCCGACCTGACGCTCGATCCGACCAAGGGCAAGTTCACCATCATGGGCTTCCTGCCCACGACCGCGGACATCGCCTTCGAGCAGACCGGCAAGACCACCGGCACGCTGGACACGGCCGGGGCCCTGACGTCGAAATCCGAGATGTTCGTCAAGCTCTCCAGCGTCACCGCCTTCGGTCTCCCCATCGGCGGCGGTGCCGACTGCAAGACCTCCTCGCCCGCCAAGGTCGACCTCGCCAGTGAGGGCCGCTTCCAGCCGTACAAGGGCGGCAAGCTCAAGGGCACCTACACCCTGCCCGGCATCAAGGGGTGCGGCGCCCTCAACGGCATCATCAGCACGTTCATGGCAGGGCCCGGCAACACCATCGACATGGACCTCACCTACAAGAGCTAGGACCACGCCCCAGCGGTGAGTCCGCGTCCCGATCCGGCCCCCCGCCCTTTCGAGGCGGGGGGCCGGACCCGTTCCCCCGAGAACTTGGAGATGCAGTGCTGAGATTGCGCGCCACAGCGTGGCGGGCCGCCCCCGCCGTCGTGCTGCTTGCCGGGCTGATCGGCTTCACCTCCGGCCGGCCGGCCGCCGCGGACCCGGTGTCCCTGACGCAGACCTACACGTGCGTGTTCCCGCTCATGGAGGAGGATCCGCTGACGGTCGTCATCACGGCGGACCTGCCGGCCAAGGTGCGGGTCGGCGAGCAGATCCCTGCCTTCCGGGTCTCCTCCGTGTCCACGGTCAGCAAGGCGGCGGCCACCGCCCTGCGCACCGTCGGCGGCACCACCCTCGAAGGCGTCGCCACGGCGGGCGTCACCGTACACATGCCGGAGGGCCCGCTGGACATCGGCCTCGACAACACCCTTCCGAAGACCCCCCTGCCGCAGCCGCCCGCCGACTTCGACGTGACCGCCACCGGGCAGGCCCCGGCACTGACGTTCCGGCAGCCCGGCAGCGTGAAGGTCGACGTCACCAGCCTGCTCCTGACGATGAACCCGCGGGATGCGACCGGCGCCAAGACGGCCCTCGACACCTTCGAGACCGAGTGCACCCTTGATCCCGCCGACCAGAACAAGACGCTGCACACCATCCAGGTCGAACCGGGTGCGACGGATCCGACCGACCCGCCGGACCCGGGCGGCGAGCCGGTGCAGCTGAGTTACGGCATCAAGGGCAACTCGTTCGTCAAGGCGGCCAAGGGCAGCGCTCCGCTGGCCGGCGGCATCGACACCCGCTACGACCCGGACAAGGGAACCTTCGACGCCGACCTGGAACTCGACCCGACCAAGGGCAAGTTCACCCTCCTCGGCCTCCTGCCCGCCACCGCGGACATCGCCTTCGAGCAGACCGGCACGACGACAGGGACTCTAGACACGGCAGGCAGACTCACGTCGCGCTCCCGGATGTACGTCAAACTCACCGGCGTGAACGCGCTCGGCCTGCCCATCGGCGGCGGACCGAACTGCAAGACCGTAGAGCCCGCCGAGATCGACCTCGTCAGCCAGGGCCGCTTCCAGCCGCGCACCGGCGGCAAGCTCAAGGGCACCTACACCCTGCCCGGCCTGAAGGACTGCGGCGGCTTCAACGACATCATCAGCACGTTCATGGCAGGGCCCGGCAACAGCCTCAACCTGGACCTCACGTACGAGAAGTAGCGACCACGCGCGGGTCCGGACAGCGATGCCGCCCGGACCCGCGCTCATCGGGCCGTCAGCGGCCCATCAGTGCGAAGAGCCCCCAGCCGAGGTATTCCCGCTCGTAGCGCGTGTAGCGGGCGGGATCGGTGGTGAGCTCGGCCCGTACCTCGGCGGCCAGCTCGTCATCGGGGTTCTGGTCGAGCCAGCGGCGGAGATTGAGCCACTGTGCCGCTCGATACCGGTCCCAGCTGTCCTGATCGGCAAGGACCATTTCCACGACGTCGTAGCCGAGATCGCCGAATTGCTCGATCAGCTCCGGCAGAACCAGGAAGTCGTCCCTGCTGTCGGCGTGGCAGGCCTGGGCGGTTTCCAGATCCGGCACTTCCCGACGCCAGAACGGCTCACCGATCAGCATCAGGCCCCCGGGGCGCAGGCTTTGGCCGAGCAGCTCGACGGTGCCGGCCACGCCGCCGCCGATCCAGGTGGCGCCGACGCACGCGGCGAGATCGACCGGCTCGTCCGCGACGAAGCCGGCGGCGTCGTCGTGCACGAAGGTGACCCGGTCCGCGACGCCGAGTTCAACGGCACGGGCGCGGGCCTTCTCGGTGAACACCGTGCTGATGTCCACTCCGGTCCCGGTGACGCCGTGGTCGCGGGCCCAGGTGCACAGCATCTCGCCCGATCCGCTGGCGAGGTCGAGCACGCGCGTGCCGGGTGCCAGGTGCAGCGCATGGCCCAGGACGGCGAGCTTGCCAGGGGTGATCGGATTGTGGACGCGGTGGCTACTTTCGCGGATGGTGAAGATGCGTGGAAGATCCACTTGGGGTGTTCCTTCGGTTTGATGAGGTCATGGCGTGTGCGGGCGACAGCTGACCGGAGTCGGCAGTCGTGGCTCGGACCGTCATCAAACACACCTCGTTCGCACGCATGGATCTTGAGCCGCCGAGTGTAAACACCACGAGGCGACGCCTCCACCGGATTACGGGTTCGTCGCGTGGGACGAGCGCGGCAGCCGCACCGCTCGGGCCGCGCCCAGCCAGAACGACGTCGGCAGGAACACCAGATCTCCCACGATGGTGATCGCCGAGAACATCGGCAACGCCATCAGCAGCCCGATGCCCATATGCGTGCCCAGCATCACGACCAGGACCGCGTACTTGAGCCGCGGCACGAACACCAGGGCGGGAAACAGCAGTTGGGAGGCGACGGTCACATAAGCCGCCAGCGCCAGCGCGCTCCCCTGCCCCGCCAGCCAGCCGGAGAGCTCCGGGAACGTCGCGAAGTCGTCGAGCCGCAGGGCGTAATGCAGCGCGCTGCCGTCCCGCCACGTCTCACCACGGATCTTGTAGAGGGCCGCGGTGCCGTAGACCACCATCACCTGGAAGCCGATCAGTGCCATGCCCGCGTTGTGCAGGACGGTGACGATGCGGCGGCGCAGCTCTTCGTACGGGGTCACGGCTGCGGAGGTCGCACGGGCGGCTCGGCGGGCGTCCAGGGACCATCGGCGGCCCGAGGCGCACAGCACCAGGTAGTTGGCGAACAGGAGGCTCAGCAGCTCGAACCCGCTGCTCGCGACCGTCGAGCGCATGGAGAAGCCCGCGACGACGAAGGCGAAAAGGACCGCCATGACGCGGGTGTGCCAGCCCAGCAGGTACAGCGCACTGACCGCGACGGCCAGCACATAGGCCGCCCAGAAGTAGTCGGGGCTCTGGGTGCCCAGCCAGGTGTACCACCAGGACAGCCGGCCGTCGGCGCCGCGTGCCTCGACCGAGGCACGGAACAGTTCGGGGGTGTACGGGGACCCTGGGCCCCAGAGGCGGTCCGCGTGGCCCGCCTCGCGGAGCAGGTTCAGCAGGAAGAGGCCCGAGACGCCGATGCGGAGGACTGCGGCTCCGTACAGCCCGAACGGCACGAGAACCACGGCGTGCAGTCGCTCCCGCACGCCCTGACCGGCGTCCTCGGCCACGGCGGGCCCCGCACCCGAGGCCTGGCGCAACGTCACGGCACCACCTCCCAGGTGCCCAGCGGTCGGCGGCTCGCGACCGGTGCGGGCTCGCCGGGTGGGGGGATGGACGCGGTGCGCAGACGCAGCTCGACGGCGTCCGGGCGGGGCTCGCCGAGGTCTTGCAGGCGTACGACCACGACGTTGCGCAGATACTGCGCCGCAGGGGTCAGCGGCGCCCTCAGCTGGGTGTGGGGCGAGCCCGCGAGGTGGACGCTGACCGCCTTGCGCAGGACGGTCTGGTCCTCTCGGCTGGGCAGCGGGTTGCCTCGGTGCGCGGCGATGTCGCGGGCGGTCAGGTCGATCCAGTGGCCGGGCTGGCCCGCGCGCCAACTGCGTGCTTCCAGACGGGCGTTGGCGCGGGGCGGGTCGGGCGCGAAGATGTTCCAGTCCTGCGGGAAGAGCGGCTGCAGCCACGCGTGGGCCTGCGCCGGGCGGGTGTTGGCCGAGGAGAGGGCCGGGCTGACGTACAGGGCCAGGAGCGCCATATGGGCCAGCGCGGTGAGCATGATCAGCAGGGCGGCGCCCCGACCCACCGCGCTCAGCGGGCCGCCGAGCGGGACGCCTCGGGGCGCCAGCGGGTCGGGAGGCGCGGCCAGGCGATCCCCGTGGTCCGGGCCGGCCATCCGGTCGGTGTGGTCCGTCACGCCGTCCACGGGCGTCCCGCCGTTATCCGGCCGACGGTGCCGAGGGTCCGACACCGGGCAGGTTTTCGCACTCCGGCGCCTTGGCGAAGGCCTGCTTGAGGGCGGTGTCGGCACGGAAGTCGTGGGCGGGGCCTTGGTACCCGCCCGCCTTGTCCATGCCCTCGCCCGCCTTCTTCAGCGCCGCCTTCAGGGACTTCTCGTCGGTGACCTTGGCCTTCTTGAGTTCGGAGGTGGTGCCGGCGAGGCTGCTGCGGGCGCCGCGGAGGTTCTTGAGTGCTTTCTGGTACGTGGCATCGCCGCCGTCGACGGGCGGTGCGCCGTCCTGCCGCATCTTCTTGTCCAGCGCCCCCAGTTGCCGGTCGAGCGCCTCCATGAAGGTGACGACCTCCGCGTGATACTTCTTGGCGTCCTTCTGGTCCGCGGCGGGAAGCTTCAACTCGGACCCCACGTCCTGCACGCTGTCGCAGACGTCCGAGGCCCAGTCGACCTGCGGACCGTCGTCGACGCGTGAACTGCACCCGGCCACCGTCGCCGCGACCGCGGCCCCGAGGGCGGCGGACAAGAGCGCGGCGCTGAGCCGCTTGCGTCTGGTGTTCCTCATGCCTGACTCCCCTTCATGCCTGACTCCCCTTCACCTGCTGAACGTGTCGATGTTCGCGATCTGCCAGGTCCCATCCCGGCGGACCACGTCCACGGCGAACATCGCTGCCGCGTGCGTGGCCGAACCGCCCTTGGCGGTACTGGTGTTGCTCTGGTCGGCGAACACCAGGGCCCGGGCCCGCTCGCCGTCGATGACCTCGACTCCGCTGTGTGTGACCGTGGTGCTCAGGACGAGCTTCTGCCGCTCTCCCTGGGCGCGGACCCGCGCGAGCATTTCCCGGTGCTGGGCGACCGCCTTGCCGGTGAGGTACTTGTCCGCGGCCTTCTCGGTCCCGTCCGGGTCGGCGTGATCGTAGGAGAAGACCGCATCGACGGCCTGGCCGACCGTGCCCTTGACCTCGCTGGTGCGGGCCGTGTCGGTCAGCGCCGCATTGCGCAGGGCGGGCAGGTCCCGCGCAGCGCCGGCCCGGGTGTGGGCGAAGACCGCGAAGGCCGCGGCCAGTACGGCGATCAGCGCGAGCAGCACGGGCCAGGGCACGGGTCTGCGGCCGGTCCGGGCAGGCCTTTCCCGGGAAGTCGGGCGCGGACGCGGGGTCCGTGGTGCGGGCGGGGGTGTTTCGCGGGCCTTGACCGCGGCAAGACGCCGCTGCCGGTTGACCATATGGCGTGTCGTCGACATGGATCGGCCCCTCAGTCGGACGGAGTGTCGGTGGGCGTCTCGCCTGCGGGAGCCTGGCCGAGGCCGCTCAGCTTCCAGCCGTCGCCGGTGCGGGTGAGCTCGCCAAGGAGTCGGCTCTCCTTGGTGCTCGGCTTCTTCTTCGGCGGGTCGACGGTGATCCGCATCGCGATCAGGACTCCCGCCCGGCCCTCGCGCTCGTCCAGTTCGGTCACGGCCCCCGACAGCACCTCGGCCGTGGTGACCGTGCGGGCGGTGCGCACCTGCTTCTCGAACTCGGGCCTGCCCTTGCGCAGTTCGCCCAACAGGCTGCCGGTGGCCGACTGCTCCCAGGCGTCCAGGCCGCGCTCGAGGTCGCGATGGTCGAGGGTGTTCATGTTCAAGGCGGCCTGTTCGCCCGCCGCGAGGACCTCGTCACGGGTCTCCGCGAACCGCGCGGCGTCGTCGTGGGCCGCCGCGTACCAGGACGAGCCCGTCCAGCCGGCGAAGCCCAGGGCGAGGGCGGCCGCCGCGGAGGCGAGCGAGAGTCTCGTACGGTGTCGGGTCGTCGTACGTGCCATGTCTCTCTCCGGTGGTGCCCTAGCGGGCCTTGATGTCGGTGATCGTCCAGTGGCCGCCGGCCTGCCGCGCGGTGATCGAGAGCTGGGCGGCCGCGGTGGTCGCCTTGGCGCCTTCGCGCTTGGCCCGCTGGTCCAGGAAGACCAGCAGCCGCGCCGTGTCGCCGGTGAGTTCGACGGCTCCGGCCCGTATCACCTGCGTGGTCAGCGACAGCTTTTGTTCGGTGACTTGCCTGCGGAGCTTTCCGACCAGGGCCCGGTAGTCCTTGGCCGCCTTCCCGCGCAGCACGTCGTGCGCGCGCCGCTCGGTGGTGGCCAGGTCCTCGGGTGTGTAGGTGAAGACCGTGCTGAGTGCGTCGCTGATGTCGGCGATGACCCGGCGGGTCCGCTCGATGTCGGTCAGCGCCTGGTTGGCTGCGCCCGGTGCGTTCGCGCTCCGGTCGGTGAGGACCAGCAGGGTGCCGCCGGTCAGGAGCAGTGCGGCCAGGAGGAGTGCGGGCAGTGTGCGACGCCCGCGGCGACGGGGCGCGGGCCTGGCCTCGGTGTCCGCGTCGACGCCCTCGCCGGCCGTGTCGGCGTCCGCCGCACGGCGGGCCTTCAGTCCGGCGCTCATATGCATCGCCTCATTGCGCTGCTCCCTCTCATGTGGCTCATGTGGCGGTGACGGGGACCGAGCTCAGCGAGCTGAGTTTCCAGCCCGCCCCGCTGTCGTCGAGGCCCGCCTCGAAGCGTTTGCGGTCGGTGGTGGACTTGCCGGTGCGTGCGGTCACCTCGACGCGGACGGTGGCGATGACCTTCGCCGTGCCCGCCCGGCTGTCCAGGGAGATGACCGCCGCGTCGGTGACCGTGCCGCGGGTGCTGGTGCCCTCCTGTTCGAGGGCTTTGGCGCTGTCGTCGCCGGTGCGCCGCAGCTCGTCCGCGAGAGGCCCGTCCGCCGCCTTGGTCCAGGCGCGCAGCGAGGCCCGTACGTCTTTGCCGTCCATGGTGTTGAGCACCGCGATGTGCTTGCGGGCGGCGTCCAGGGCACTGTCACGCTCTCGGGCGTAAGCCAGGTCGGTGTCGGCCCGCGTGTGCGCGTACGTCCATCCCGAGAAGCCGCAGAACAGCGCCCCCGCCAGCAGTGCGGCCGCCCATGCGCTCCGTCGTCCCATGGCTCCCCGCTTCCTCATGACGCGCCCATCCCGAGCAGGCCGCCCAGGTCGGTGGGGCTGTCGGACGGCGCTTGGCGCTGCCCCGTCCCGTCCGAGCCGGGCCGGGCGGGTTCGGGCACACCGCCGCGCGGTGCGTTGCCCGAACCGCGGACGTTCTGACCGCTGCCGGGTCCTGCGGTGCAGGCAGCCTTGGTGTTGGCGGGGGCCGGTGAGGTGTCCAGGCCGTTGCGGTAGGTGGTGCCGCCGTATCCGGCGGTGCAGGGCAGCGGCTCGAAGAACGTGGTGATCATGCCGAAGCGCACGCCGTCGGGGCCGACGGCACTCGCTCCGGTGGAGGCGACCTGCGGGATGCGCACCATCAGTTCGCGGGTGCCGCGCTGGCGGGTCACCAGGAGCTCGGAGGTGGTGACGAGATTGGCCAGCACGACACTCAGGCCGGGGTCGGTGTCTTGCAGCAGGGCGGTGAACTGGGTGGCGGCCTGCGGGGTCTGGGCGATGAGACGGCGCAGGTCGGGGTCGGACTCCTTGAGCTGGGCGGCCAGTTCGGCGGCTCCGCCGGCGAAGGATTTCAGGGCGTCGGACTGCTCGTTCTGGGTGCGCAGGACCGTCTCGCCGTCGATGAGGAGCCGGGTGGTGGCGGGCAGGGACTTCTTGGCCGCCCGGATGAATTCGCTGCTGGTGTCGATGAGGATCTGCAGGTCCTGTCCGCGTCCCTCGAAGCTCTTGCCGAGTTCGTCGACGACCGTGCGCAGTGCGGCGGTGTCGACCGAGGAGGCCAGCCGGTCGACGCTGGTGAGTACGTCGGTGACCGGAGCCGGGGTCCGGGTGGCCCCGCGCGGGACGACCGAGCCGTCGGCGAGGAAGGGCCCGCCGTCGGTGCGCGGGCTCAGGTCGAGGTACTGCTCGCCCACCGCCGAGAGGTTGGCGACCTTCGCCTCCACGTCACTGGGGATCTTCGGCGCCGATTCCTTGATGCGGATACGGGCCTCGACTCCGTCGGGGGTCAGCTCGACGGCTTCCACGCGGCCGACGTCGACGCCCCGATAGGTGACGTTGCCGTGGCTGAACAGGCCTCCGGTCTCAACGAGTTGGACCTTGACCGTGTAGTAGTCGCGGGCGCCCACGTACCGCCCCAGATCGGCGTAGGTGGTCGCGATGTAGGACAGGACGAGGATGCCCAGCACCAGGAAGGCGATGTTCTTGAGGTGGGTGGCGCGGGTGAGCACTAGGAGTCGCCTCCTGAGGTTCCGGTGACCGCGGGCAGCGGCAGGGACGAGCGGGTGGCGGTGCCGCCCCCGCGGAGGGGTGGCACGATCTCCGTTCCGGGGGCGGCAGCGATCTTCAGGTAGACGTTGAGGTAGTCGCCCTTCACTCCGCTGAGCACTTCGTCCGTGAACGGATAGGTGAACATCACCTGCAGCGATTCGGGCAGGTCGGCGCCCGAGTCGGCGAGGTTCTTCAGGACCGGGGCCAGGGCCTTGAGGTCGGCCACCAGGTCGTCCTTGGTGCGGTCGACGGTGTCGACGGCGACCGTGGAGAGCGAGTCCAGGGCGCGCAGCATGCTCACGAGGGAGGAGCGCTGGTCGCTGAGGACCTTCAGGCCGGGCGGCAGGTCCCGCAGGATCTCGCCGATCTCGCGGTCGCGGGTGGCCAGGGTGGTGGAGAGCCGGTTCATGCCGTCGAGGGCTGCGGTGATGTGTTTCTTGTTCTTGTCCAGGCTCTTCGCGGTGGTGTTGATCTGCCGCAGCACGGAGCGGACTTCGCCCTCCTTGCCGCCGAGCGCCTTGTTCAGTTCGCGGGAGATGGTCTGGATCTGCTGTACGCCGCCGCCGCTGAGGACCATCGACAGGGCGCCGAAGACTTCCTCGATCTCGGGGTTGCGGTTGGTGCGGGCCAGCGGGATGACGTCCCCGTCGCGCAGCCGGCCCCGGTTGCCGGTGTAGGCCGCCGTGGTGCCGGTCCTGGTGTTCTGGAGGTCGGGGCGGGCGCGCATGTCCTGGGGGGCGGCGAGCTGCACGTACTTCTCGCCCAGGACGCTGGATTGCTCGAGATTGGCGTAGGCGTTGGCGGGCAGCCGCACGCCGCCGTTGACCTTGAGGGTGACGCGGGCGGCCCAGCCGTTGTCGGCGAGGGAGATCCGGCTCACGCGGCCGACCTCGACGTCGTTGACCTTGACCGCGGAGTGCGGGAAGAGACTGACGACGTCGCGGAACTCCGCGGTGACCTCGTAAGGGTGCTCGCCGAGGTCGGCTCCGCCGGGCAGCGGCAGATCCTGCAGACCGTCGAAGTCCGGCAGGCCGCCGGCGCCCAGGGCAAGGCCGAGCAGGGTCACGCTCAGGGAGAGGCTCATCGCGATGCGTGCGGTACGGCGCTTCATGACCGGCCTCCCCCGGCGTTGCCCGCCGTGCCGTACACGGTGCCGACCGGCGGCAGCGGCAGCACGGGCAGGCTCTTGGCCCGCTTCGGGGGGACGGCCACGAGGTCCTCGGCGCCGCCGTTTGTGGTGCCGCTCACCGGGGCCAGTTCGTTGATGTTGGCGCGGCCGTCGATGGTGCGGGTGCGCGGGTTGTACGCCTGGCCGAGGTTGGCGGCGGCCAGCGGCAGGACGTCCAGGGCCTCGGCCACCGAGGCCCGCTGCTCGACGACGGACCGGGTCAGGCCCGCCAGCTTGTCGACGTTCGACTTCAGGCGGCCCCGGTTGTCGCGGATGAAGCCCTTGACCTGGCCAAGGGCCGTCCCGAGTTCCTTGAGGGCGCCGGCGAGGTCGGTCTTGTCCGCGGCGAGGAAGCCCGCCACCTCGGACAGCTGCTGCTCGGCGCGGGCCACTTGGCCGTCCTTGCGCTTGAGCATGCTGATGAACTCCCCCAGCTGCTCGATGGTGGTGACGAGGTCGCCGCTGTTGCCGTTGAGCACGGCGGAGGCGCCGCCGAGCTGGTGGATGGTGTCGCCGATGTCCTTGCCGTTGCCGTCGAGGTTCTTCGCCCCGGCCTCGACGAGTCCCGCCAGGGCGCCGTCCTTGTTCGCGCCGTCGGGGCCCAGGGCGTCGCTCAGCTCGGTGACGCTCTTGAGGAGTTCGTCGACCTCGACGGGGGTCGCCGTGTGCTCGGCGCCGATGACGTCCCCGTCGCGGATCTGCGGGCCGCTGCTGTAGGCGGGGCTGAGCTGCACGAACCGTCCTGACACCACGCTGGGTGCGACCACGACGGCCTGCACCCGGGCGGGCACCTTGACTCCTTCATCCAGGGTGAGCCGCACCCGGACCTGTCTGCCCTCGGGCCGGATCTCGTCGACGCTGCCGACACGCACCCCGAGGACCCTGAGGTCGGATCCTTCGTGGACGGCGACGGCCCGGTCGAAGTAGGCGGTGAGGTGTTTGCCGTCCCCGCCGCGCGCGAGGGCGGTCACCCCGACGATGCCGCCTGCCGCCAGGAGCGTGAGGACGATGAGGATGGCGGTGAGCCGTCCGCCCCACAGGGCGCCGGTGGCATCGGAGATCCGCTCGCCGATCCCTTGTCGTGCGTGTCCGGGTGCGCGCTCGAGTGTCGGTGTGCGGGCCATCAGCGTCCGCCTCCCTGTTTCGGCGGCATGCATCCGCCGGCCGGGCCGGTGCCCGCGGGCAGGTAGTCCTTGGGGACCAGGCCGCACAGGTAGCCGTCCATCCAGCGTCCGTTGCCCAGGGTGTTGCCGACGAGCCGGTAGTAGGGTCCGGCGGCGGCGAGGGCCTTGTCGAGGTTCTTCTGGTTCTTGCTCAGGACGCCGGTGACCCGGTCGAGCGCGGCGAGCGCGGGACCCAGCCGGTGTTCGTTGTCGCCGACGAGGCCGCTGATCTCGGTGCCGAGGTCGCGGGCGCCGGTGAGCAGCGCGTGGATGGACTTGCGGCGGTGTCGTACCTCTTCAAGGAGCAGGTTGCCGTTGTCGAGCAGCCGCTCGAACTGCTTCTTCTTGCTGTTCACCGACGTGGTGAACTGGGCCGAGCCGTCGAGGAGTTCGGACAGGTCGTCGTTGCGCGTGGAGACGGTCCGGGAGAGCGCGGAGAGGCCTTTCATGGCTTTGCGGACGTGTGGCGGAGTGTGTTCGAAGGCCCCCGAGACGGCCTTGAAGCTCTTGGCGAGCTGCTCCTCGTCCAGCGCACCGGTCGTGCGGCTCAGGCCGTTGAAGGCCTCCATCACGTCGTACGGAGAGGTGGTGCGGCGGGTGGGGATGCGCTTGCCGGGGTCCTGTTTGCGGCTGCCGAGCGGATCGACGGCGAGGTACTTGGCGCCCAGGAGGGTTTTGATGGCGATGCCGATGGTGCTGCGGTCGCCGATCCAGGCGTCCTCCACCTTGAAGGTGACCTTCACCTTGGGGCCGTCCAGGGCGACGTCCTCCACCTTGCCGACACGCACACCGGCGATCCGCACCTCGTCGCCCGCCTTGAGCCCCACCGAATCGCGGAAGTCGGCGGTGTAGCGGGTGCCGCCGCCGATCACGGGCAGCGATTCGGCGTTGTAGGCGAGCAGCCCGATGAGCGTCATGGCGAGGAGCCCGGCCAGGGCGACGGACACCGGGTTGCGCTCGTTGACGGGCTTGATGCGGGGGCGCCGCAACCGGGGCAGCTTCATGCGCGACACCTCGCATCCTTGATCGCGAGCCCGGTCGGCGGCGGACTGTCGTCGTAGGTCGAGACACCGCTGACCTTCGCCTCGCAGAGATACAGGTTCAGCCAGGAGCCGTAGGAGGCCGTCCGGGAGAGGGCGGCCATCTTCTGCGGTGTCTTCTCCAGGAAGTTCTCGACCAGGGGCTCATTGTCGGCGAGGGTCTTGGACACCCGCCCCAGATCACGGATGCCGTCCTTCAGGGGCGCCCGGCTCGTGCCGAACAGATCCGCGGTGCTCACGCTGAGCTTGGCCAGCGAGTCGACGGACCGGCCCACGGTCCTGCGGTCATCGGAGAAACCGGAGACCAGTTCCTCGACCGTGCCGATGAGTTCGGTGAAGCCCTTCTGCCGGGTGTTGACCGCTTTGAGGACGCGGTTGAGGTTGCTGATGACCTCCCCGATCACCCGGTCCTTGGCGGCGACCGTGGTGGTCAGCGAGCCGACGGTCGCAAGGAGGCTCTCGACCGTGCCTCCCTCGCCCTGCAGGACCTGCACGATCGACCCGGCGAGCTCGTTGGTGTCCTTCGGGGAGAGCCCCTGCATCAACGGCTGGAACCCGTTGAACAGTTGGGTCAGGTCGAGCGCCGGGGTGGTGCGGCTGAGCGGGATGGTCTGCCCCGGCTCCAGGCTGCGGCCGACCGGTCCCGCGCCACGGCGCAGATCGACGAAGCGCTGCCCGAGCATGTTCAGGTACTTGATGGACGCCGTGGCGGAGGCAGGCATCCTGCGCTGCCCCTCCAGCGTGAACTCCACCTGCGCATAGCGGCGTTGGACGATCTCGACCGAGGACACCTGGCCCACCTCCACTCCGGCGATGCGCACCGAGTCGCCCTCGTTGAGCCCGGTGGCATCGGTGAACCAGGCCTTGTAGCTGCGGGTGCCTCCGACGTCGCTGCCCGAGACGCTCAGAGCGAGCACGGTGGTGGCCAGGGCGGTCACCACGATGAAGATCAGCGATTTGACGGCGGGGCCGGTCAGGCTGCGCTGTCCGCTCACTTCAGCTTCACCTCCGCCCCGCGGAAGGCCGGTCCTGCGAGCACGCTCGACCAGTCGGGCAGGGAGCCGCGCCGGTCTTTGTCCGATGCGGCGAGCAGTTCGGTGACAAGGGCGTTCTCCTGGGGCGAGTTGGCCACACCGAGCCCGCCGGGCACCCCGCTCAGGGTGGTGGCCGTGCTCTGCTGCGCGGCGTACGAGCCGCCCGTGTAGGGGACGGGGTAACAGCGCGGCCCGCCCCCTGCCTCGTAGCGGGGCGTGTCCCGGCCCGGCGCGTAGGCACCGCGCGAGGGGACGACCCGCACATCGACGCGCAGGCCCGGCCTGTCGGTGCCCTTGCCCAGGGCGGCGTCCATGGCCGGCACGAAGTCGGCGACCGTGCTCAGGGTGCAGGGGAAGGCGGGCGCGTACTGGGCGAGGATCTGCAGGGTCGGGCGGCTGGTGGCGGTCAGCCGGATGAGGTTGGCGCGGTTGCCGCGCAGCCAGCTGCCGGTCTCCTGGGAGCTGCTGGTGACCGACGCGTACAGCGTGGAGAGGTCGGCTCGCTGGGCGGCGATGGTGGCGCTGGTGGTGGTGGCGTCGTGCAGAGCGTGGACCAGCTCGGGGGCGGCATCGGCATAGGTGTCGCTCAGTTCGACGAGGTGCTTGATGTCGCGGTTCAGGGAGGGCAGATGGGGGTTGAAGTCCTTCAGGTAGCCGTTGAGCTCCACCAGTGACTCGCCGAGCTTCTGCCCCCGTCCTTCGAGGGCCTGCGCGAGGGCGGACAGCGTGGCCGACAGCTTCTGCGGCTGTACGGCGGTCAGCAGGGGCAGCAGGTTGTCGAGCACCTGCTCCAGCTCGACGGCGCTGCGGCTGCGGTCCCGCGGGATGACACTGCCCGCGGCCAGCGGGCGCGCCGAGGGTTGGTCGGGCGGGACCAGGGCCACGTACCGCTGCCCGAACAGGGTGGTCGGCAGCAGTTGGGCCCGGACGTCGGAGGGAACCCGGCCGATCTTGTCGGGCTGCAGGGCGAGAGTGAGCCGTGCGGTGCGGCCGCCCGTTTCGATCTTCTCGACTTCGCCGACGACGACGCCTCGCAGCTTGACCTCGGCGTGGGGGTGCATCTCGCTGCCGGCGCGGCCCGTCTCGACGATGACGGTCGCGGAGTCGGTGAACTCCTTGTCGTACACGGCGATCGACAGCCACACCAGCAGGGCGGGCACCACGAGGTACACCACTCCGGCGAGCCGTCTGCGGCGGGCGAGGGCGCCCTCCGTGGGACGCGTGCGCACCGCAGGTGTCGCCACCGGGCGCGTCAGGGTCTTCGGCGGGGCGCTCATCCGGCCACCTTCACCGTGGTCGTGGCGCCCCACAGCGCCAGACTGAGGAAGAAGTCGGTGACGCTGATGAGCACGATCGCGGTCCGCACGGAGCGGCCGACGGCCACCCCCACCCCGGCAGGGCCGCCCGAGGCGCGGAAGCCGTAGTAGCAGTGCGCGAGGATCACGAGCACGCTGAAGATCAGCACTTTGAGGAAGGACAGGAGCACGTCCGTGGGGACCAGGAAAAGGTTGAAGTAGTGGTCGTAGGTGCCTGTGGACTGCGAGTTGAACAGCACGGTCGTCGCCCGTGAGGCCAGGTAGGAACCGAGCAGACCGATGCCGTACAGCGGGATGACGGCGATCGCGCCGGCCACGATGCGGGTACTGACGAGGAAGGGCGTGGAGCGCACGCCCATGCTCTCCAGGGCGTCGACCTCCTCATTGATGCGCATCGCACCCAGCTGGGCGGTGAACCCGGCGCCGACCGTGGTGGACAGGGACAGGGCGGCGACCAGCGGGCCGATCTCGCGGGTGTTGAAGTAGGCGGAGACGAAGCCGGTGAACGCGTCGGTGCCGATCTGGCTGAGCGCCGCGTAGCCCTGCAGGCCGACGACCGTGCCGGTGAAGACGGTGATGCCGATCATCACGCCGACGGTGCCGCCGATCACCCCGAGGCCGCCGCTGCCGAAGGCGACCTCGGCGAGCAGCCGCTGGATCTCCTTGGGGTAGCGGCGCACGGCGCGCGGAATCCAGATCAGCGCCCGCAGGTAGAAGAGGAGTTCGTCGCCGGGCCGGTCCAGCCAGGCGAAGGCGCGGCTCTTGCCGTCGCGTTGCGTCAGGGCCATGGGTCACAGCCCCTTCGGGGGGACGAGCTGCAGGTAGACGCCCGTCAGGACCATGTTGACGAAGAAGAGGATGAGGAAGGTGAAGACGACCGACTGGTTGACCACGTCGCCCACGCCCTTGGGGCCGCCCTTGGGGTTCAGTCCGCGGTAGGCGGCCACCACACCGGCGATGAAGCCGAAGATCAGCGCCTTGAACTCGCTGATGTAGAGGTCGGGCAGCTGGGCAAGGGCGGAGAAGCTGGCCACGTACGCGCCCGGGGTGCCGTTCTGCATCACGACGTTGAAGAAGTAGCCGCCCAGGGTGCCCACCACGGAGACCAGGCCGTTGAGGAGCAGCCCGACCAGCATCACCGCCAGTACGCGGGGCACGACAAGGCGCTGGACGGGCGAGACGCCCATGACCCGCATGGCGTCCAGCTCCTCGCGGATGGTGCGCGAGGCGAGGTCCGCGCAGATCGCCGACCCGGCGACGCCCGAGATGAGCAGGGAGACGATCAGCGGGCTTGCCTGCTGGATGATGACCAGGACGCTGGCGCCGCCGGTGAAGGCCTGGGCGCCGAACTGCTCGATCAAAGAGCCCACCTGGAGGGCGATGACCGCTCCGAAGGGGATCGTCACCAGCATCGCGGGCAGGATCGTGACGCTGGCGATGAACCAGAACTGCTCGACGAACTCGCGCCACTGGAAGGGCCTTTTGAACATCAGCCGGAGCACGCTGACGGCGAGCGCGAACAGGTGCCCGATCTCGCGCAGCACGCCCAGGCCCGGCAGAGGCTGACGCGGGGCGGAAGGCGCGCTCATGTGGCCGCTCCCCTGACCACCCGGGGCGCGGCGAAGGTGGGGGCGTCGCCCTCGCGCAGGCTCGCCTCGACGGCGCGGCGGGCCGCGGGCGTCAGTTCGTGCAGCATGCCCTGGACACGCTCCCGGCGCCGGCGCACCGCCTGGCGTTCGGGCAGCCCGGGAGTGGGCGCCAGTTGCGGCACGATGGTGCGCTCGGCGGGAGGCCCGGCGACGATGCCGTGCGCGGCCTCCAGGTCCAAGGTGGCCTGGTCCTTCTCCTCGGACATGCCGATGGGCCCCGCCCTGCGGGCGCTGAGGAACTGCTCGACCACCGGCTCCTCACTGGTCAGGAGCACCTCGCGCGGCCCGAAGGTCACCAGGTTGCGGCGGAAGAGCATCCCCATGTTGTCCGGGACGGTCGCCGCGATGTCTAGGTTGTGGGTAACGATGAGCATCGTCGCGTCGATCTCCGCGTTGATGTCGATGAGCAGCTGCGAGAGATAGGACGTGCGCACCGGGTCGAGCCCCGAGTCGGGCTCGTCGCACAGGATGATCTGCGGGTCGAGCACAAGGGCCCGGGCCAGGCCCACGCGTTTGCGCATGCCGCCCGATATCTCGCCGGGCAGCTTCTTCTCGGCGCCCGCGAGGCCGACCAGTTCGAGCCGCTCCATGACGATGCGGCGGATCTCCGATTCCTTCTTGCGGGTGTGCTCGCGCAGCGGGAAGGCGACGTTGTCGAAGAGGCTGAGCGAGCCGAAGAGCGCGCCGTCCTGGAACATCAGGCCGAACAGTTTGCGGGCCTCGTACACGTCCCGCTCGCGGCTGTTGACCATGTCGACGCCGTCGATGAGGACGTGCCCCTGTTCGGGGCGGACCAGGCCGACGATCGACTTCAGGAAGACCGTCTTGCCGGTGCCCGACGGGCCGAGCATCACGCTGACCTCGCCGCGCGGCAGGGTCAGGGTCACGTTCTGCCAGATGTTCTGCTTGCCGAACGACTTGGTCAGTCCTTCGACGACCACTTCGACTCCCATCGCACCTCCTTGCTCAGAGTTCGGGGTTGCTCGTGGTTCAGGTCTCGGCCTCGTGCTCGTGGCCCTGTGCTGTCGCCGTGTTGCGGCTCGCTCGGCGGTCAGAGATCGGGAAGCTCCGGGATCTTGCAGACCGATCCGGCGCCGCAGACGCGCCCCTGGCGGATCTTCAGGGCGTTGCCGGGCCCGGAGACCGCCCCGGAGAGCAGCGCGTCCAGGTCCTCGCCGTGCGCGCCGCACCCCGAGAGTGCCGGGATGGTCAGCTCGCCCTGCAGCAGGCCGCCCGCGCTGACCGGGTAGCTGCCGGTCAGTTCCGTCTCGACGGGCCGCGAGGTGCGGCAGCGGGGCCCGACGTCCAAGGGCACCCCGTTGATCCGTACGTCGAACAGGCGCAGATGCTGGCGGTAACCGACCCTGGTCACCGGCGGCTTGCCCGGCCGGATGATGTTGACGATGGTCGCCGGTTCGGGCTCGAAGCGGACCTTGGCGGTGATCGGCTGGAAGCCGAAGGTGAGGAACGTGCCCTCGGTGTCGGGAAGTTGCATGACGCCCAGGTGGTCGTACTCGACGTAGTCGGGCGCCCTGACCTCGCGCATCCGCATGGCCAGATGCATCAGACCGACCCGCTGCGCGCGCGGGTCGTTGACCAGGGCCGAGCTCTTGAGTTTGCGCAGGGTGGCGAAGCCCGCCGGTACCGCGCACATCGAGGTCGGTTCCAGCTCGCTGACCTCCCCGCCCGGCGGAACCGCCGGCAGCCGCTCCGGGTCGAGCTTGCCCTGGGGCGGCGCTGCGGGGCAGGCGCCGGTGGCGGCGCGGGGTTGCGGCCCGGCTTCGATCCCCTCGGAGGTATCGCGCGGGGCAGCGCTGTCCGGGGCGGTGAAGTCGCTGGGCGGCGCCGCGGGCGTTCCTGAGGCGGGCGCCCCGACAGGAACGGCCGCGAGCAGCGTTTCCGCATCCCTGGCCGGGGTGCAGGTCAGCTCGGCCCGGGCGGACCGCGGGCCCGCGTCGCCGGTGCCCGCACCGGCGACGGCAGTGAGAGTGAGGTCCAACTCCCCGGCCGTAAAAGTGACATCGCCCGCGGAGCCGACCGTCACATAGGGCACGTCGCCGCCGAGGCCGATCTCAACGGCGCCCCGTGCGGGCAGCCGCACCTCGGCGGAAGCCAGGTCCGCCCAATCGGCTTGCGCCCGCTCGCGCCCCTGGGCGACCGTCGTGGCCAGCACAGCCGTCCCCGCGACCGATGCCGTCCCTGCGGGCAGCAGCTCGGCCACGACCGGCCGCGGCAGGATCATCTCCACACGCGCCTTCGTGGGCCTGATCGGTTTTCCGACCGTGCCCCGCTCGGGAAACGCGGCGCTGAGGGCGACCTCGACCTGCCGGGTGCCCGAGGGCAGGGCGCAGTCGTACGCGGCCGTGAGCTCGGCCTCCCGCTGATCCCGCGCGACAGAGCCCGAACCGGGCAACAGGCCGAGCACACACGCCGCTACGGCGACCGCGGCCACCCGTGCGGTGCGCCGACCGCTCAGGGCACCAGTCATCGCTGCTCTCCGATCAGAGGGCGGACCCCGCGGCAGGGGGGCCGCCGCGGGGTCCGATGGAGTGGTCCTCACGTGGTCCGGGAGGAGCCTGGACCATTTGCGCGAAGGGGCATCCGCACACGAAGGACCGAAGCAGGCATCGGGCAATACCGTCCAATAAGACCCGATCCGCTTCCTGTTCGACTTTCGAATCGGACCTTACGCACGGGTAACTGAACGGCGCAACGGCCGAATTGGAAAAGCACCCCGGCCCGAAAACACCAGGCATTTACTTGTCCCCGGCACAGCAAATCCGAGAGCGACTTCGTCCAGAGATGAGTACTCAGCGCCCGGCCTCTTGACGAAGGACGGACCCACCTCTCCTCACCCGAACACAACCCATGACGGGCACCCACTTTTGTCACCCTGACAACAACCCGCGGAAGAGGTTCATCCCGCGATGAGCACTCCCCTGCAGACCTCTTGACGGACCCCGCTCAAGCAGGGCGCCCTGAACACGGCACCAGCGGAATGGTGTTGTCCGAAAGAGAGTGATGGGCAGGGTGCACACGGGCTGCCCATGGTCTACCGTGCCAGGGGTTCCACAGCGCCAAGATCACTTATGACCCGCCGCCGGCCGGCGACCACCGGGGTCCTCGGGGACCGATGCCGTCCCCGGACACTACCGGTCAGCGGATTCGATCACGGGCGGAGTTAGGGGAGTTCCATGACTACTGCATTAAAGGCGGGGGACGCGGGACATCCAGCGTCCACCCTCCCCCGCGAGTTCGCCGCGATCATGCGCCCAGAACTGCCCGGACTCATCCAGGAAGTCATCGAGGAGATCCACCGGTCCTACCCCGAATACGCGGAAGTCCTCGACGGCCCCTATTCCCGGGCCGTACATCTCATCGTCGAGCACAACCTGACGAGCTTCGTGGATCAGGTCGCCTCCCCGGACACCTCCACCGTCCAACGCGACAAGGTGTGCCGCATGTTCGGCCGCTTCGAGGCCTACGAGGGCCGCAGCCTGGACACCATGCAGGCCATCTTCCGGCTCGGCGCCCGGCTCGCCCTCAACCGGGCCAAGGGGGTGCTCCGGCGGCTCAACCTGCCGGCCGGCCTCATGCTCTCCTTCGCCGACGCCCTGCTGGCCTACGTGGACAACCTCATGGAGGTCTCCCGCGAGGGCTACCAGGAGGCGCGGGCGGAGATGGAACAGGGCCAGGACATCCAGCGCCAGCGGCTCCTGAAGCACCTCCTGTCCGATGTGTCCGTCCCCCGGGCGACCCTCGTCGAACTCGCGGAGCGCGCCAAGTGGCAGCTGCCCGACGAGGTCACTCCGATCGCGTTCAGCACGGAGGGCCGACCCGACCGGGGCGCCATCGCCGAGGACGTCCTGGTCGACCTGAGCTCCTCGCTGCCGCACGCCCTGATCCCCGGAGCCGTCGACGAACACCGCCGCGCCTTCATGGACGCGGCCCCGCACACCATCCGCGCAGCCGTGGGACTGACCGTCCCGCTGGCGGACGCGGCGGAGTCCTTACGCTGGGCCCGAAGAGCCCTGAGCCTCTCCGAGGCGGGCGTCCTGGAGACCGCCTCGTACATCCACTGCCAGGACCATCTGGTGGCCCTCTCCCTCTTCGCCGACCCCGGTCTGATCTCGGCGCTCGCCCGGCAGCAGCTCGCCCCCCTGGCGGGCCTCACGGCCAATCAGCGCGACCGGCTCATCAGCACCCTGCGCGCGTGGCTCGACACCCGCGGAAATGTCCTGCAGATGGCCGATGCGCTCCACCTGCACCCGCAGACGGTCCGCTACCGGCTGCGCAATCTGGAGAAGGTCTTCGGCGACCTGCTGGCCTCACCGGACGACCGGTTCGCCACCGAACTGGTCCTGCGCGCCTTGGAGTTGCGCTCCCGCAACAGTGCTACGGCTCGCCGACCGGGGCCGCAGCCCGTCACCGGCTGACCCTCAGGAAGGCGAATCCGCGCCGGAGTGCGCATCAGAGCCCACAGCCAGGTGACTCGTCCTGATCAGCCGCCCCTCCGCCGTGCCGATCACCAGGTCACCGTCCGGACCGGCACTCAGGCAAGTCGGGGTGTAGAGGTGTCCGCCATGGGTGAGCGCCCTGCGTCCCACCGCCGTGCCGTCCGCCGCGCGCAGCGTGAGCAGCTCGCAGGCGCCGGCTGCGGTCACGGCGTGGACGAGGCCGCCGTGCACATCAACTCCGGTGACCTGCGCGTCGAAGTGGTGGGCCCAGGCCACAGCGCCGCCCGGGTAGGCACGACGTACGAGGTGGGTGCCGTCGCGCGCCGTGCATGTGTGGACGATCCCTGGCCCGGCCTCGTCATCGACGTACACGGCGGGACCGCCGCGCAGGAAGGGGCCGAGGGAGTCGTCCCAGGCGAGCGGGAACAGTCGCTCGATCCCGTTGGAGTCCGCCCGCACGACCCACTTCTCCAACAGCTCCGCCCTTACGTCCGCGGCACCGACGCCGTACAGGAAGAGCAGATGCGGCGAGTGCCGCACCGGGAAGTCGTAGGAGCTGCCGCTCTCCCCCAGCGCCAGGGTGGCCAGCCGTCGCCCGGAAGGCGTGAGTACGACGCTCTCGTACGGCGGCCAGTTCGGTCCGGGGAACAGTTCCCTGGAGTCCCGGGCCACCCAGGCACCGTCCGTGCGCGCAGCGATGGCGGCCGGGAAGTCGTAACGCAGTTCGGCGAGTTGGGTGCCGTCGGCGAGGGCGAACCGGCGCAGCAGGGTGCGCCGGTCACTGCTGTCGCCCTCCAGAACGGTGACCCAGACGCTCTCCTCGTCCGGTGTGACGTACCAGCGACAGCCGTTGCGCTGAAACGGGCTGTCGTCAGGCATCGGCACCGACCATTGCAGGTCGCCGCGCGGCGACCAGCACTCCACCAAGGCGCCGCCCGACGATGTGACCAGCATCCGGCCATCCCCCAGCACCTCCACCAGGGACGTTCCGGTCCGCCGTGCCCAGGCGCGGCCCTTTTCGGCGGCGACGCCGGCAAGGTAACGCTGCGGCTGTTCGATGCCCGGGCCCTTGATGCTGCCCCAGTCGACCTCCACCGGTGTCTGCGGCCAGGAGACCTGCGCCGCGAGCACGTCAGCGGTAACGCCGTGCCAGTCGTCGCGCTCGACGGCGGAGCGCGTGTACGTCACTCGGCCCAGGTCCTCGAAGTCGATGACCGGGCGAGCGCACGTCACCTCCAGGCAACGCGCGTCCCGCCAGCGCAGAGCGGTGACGCCGGCCCCGGCGACGGCCACGTCGACACGGCGCCGGGTCTCCACTGCGTACAGGTGCAGTCCGCCCCGGAGTTCGAACTCATCCCCCTCCTCGGTGCCCACGGCGAGCAGCGGCAGGACGGGATGGAAGGTGAGACCCTCGACGCTCTGCCCCCACACGATCTGGTCCCACAGAGCGAGATCGCTCGTACGGTAGACGACAACCCGACCCAGACCTCGGCGGCCGCTCGCGTGGCAACTGACGGCGATCCAGCGGCCGTCCGCACTCACGTCGGTCGTGTACGGGTGGCCTATCTCAGGGAACGGGTCATCGGGTATGAGGTGCACCGCAGGAGCGTATCGTTCGAAGATCCTTGGCAGGCGGACGAGCCAGCGCGCCCACCTGCGGGACCGTCGGTCAGCCGGTCGCCAGGGCCTTCAAGCGGCTAAGGTCCCCGTTGAACCGGTCGTGGTCGCCGACCGTCGGTCCCTTTGACGTGTACTGCCAGATGGTCTGGTACTTCCATCCCCCGGGCAGGGCTCCGACAGACGAACCGTAGCGCGGCACCCACAGCGGATTGGTCTTGCCGAACCCGGTGTAGTTGCCGGTGCAGGTCTTCCACCAGTTGGTGGACGTGTACAGGACGACGTCACGGCCGGTCTTGGCCTTGTAGGTCCTGAAGAAGTCCCTGACCCAGTTGACCATGCCCTGCTTGCTCAGTCCGTAGCAGGTGGCTCCGTAGGGGTTGTACTCCATGTCCAGCGCGCCGGGAAGGGTCTTGCCGTCCTTGGACCAGCCACCGCCGTGGGCGAGAAAATAGCGGGCCTGGGTGGCGCCGCTCGAGGTGTTGGGGGTGGCGAAGTGGTAGGCGCCACGGATCATGCCGACTTTGTACGACCCGGTGTACTGCTGGGTGAAGTACGGGTTCTTGTAGCTCTTGGACTCGGTGGCCTTGACGTAGGCGAACCTCACCCCGGACCTCCACAGCGTGGGCCATGCGACCTTGCGCTGGTGACTGCTGACGTCCACGCCCTCGATGCCTCCGGCTGCGGCGAGTCCGACGCCGCCCCTGGTCGTTGCCTCATGCTTGAGGATCTGGGAACCGGCGTAGTCATCTTCGGGGTGAGAGGGCTCGGGTGCCGGCGGTGCGGCACTTGCGGTACCGGACAGCGCCAGAGCGAGAGCACACGCTCCGCCACCCAGAGCGGTGAGGACAGTCGACATCCGGCGAGGTGTACGGGCGGGCACAGACACAGACATGAGACTCCTCCTCGGGGGAACGCTCAGCCTGCATGGAGGCAGGGGCCATCCACCGAGGGGCGCGCGGAGAACCCCTCTCACGTCACCTGAACCGCCCTACGGTGCAACTCCTCTCCCCCACGGAGAGGACACTGGCGCGGCTGACCGAAGAGGAGCCGGGAAGCCGCCGAACCCGCGTCGATCTCGCAGGTCCGGCGGCATGGTGAGGATTGGGCTGTCCCTTTCCGTCGCTCGCTACTCGTAGGGAATGACCACCACGGTGTCCGCGGCCCCCGTCTTCAGCTTCGCCGTGCCGTTGCCGATGGCGTTCCAGACCTCCAGGCGGACGCTGCCGCCCTTCAGCTCCCCGAGGCTGCCTGTGGCGGACTTCAGGCCCTTGGCCTGGGTGTACTCCTCATAGCCGGTGACCGGGTCACTCGCGAAGTACTGGTACGTCTCCACGCGGTCGTACGTCCCGTCGCCCGTCAGGTCGTAGGAGACGCGGGCCTGCTGGCCGAGGGCGACGGTCGTTCCCGCGTCGACCTGGAGTCGGAAGCCGGTCGCGCTGCCGGACTTCACCTTGCCGTTGACGTTCTTGATGACGTAGGTGAGGGGCTGGTTCGGGCTGCCGTCGTGGTTGGCACCGCCGGCGGAGGCGATGGTGTCGGATCCGGTGGTGGTGGACGTCGAGGTGGTGAGGGCCCCACCGGTGGTGAGGCGGAAGGTATTGCCTGTGGGCGGGTCGGTGGGATCCTCCGGATCCTCGGGGGCGGTGCCGTTGCCGGAGGCCGTGGAGCGGGCCGGGACGGTCAGTTTGCCTCCGTCGGAGAAGGTGACGGTGACGGACGAGGAGGTGTAGTTGTGGGCGGCATAGGTGCGGGTGGTGCCCTTGGTGAAGACGGCGGAGGTGGAGATGGACCCGGTCACCGAGGGGGTGGGGGTGCCGAGTGTGTCGAGGGTGGTGAGCCAGTGGTAGGTGTGGGCCTTGGATTCGCCGGCCTCGGGGGTGTAGGAGCCGTTGCCCGCATCCCACTTGGACTTCGCGGCGGCGGGATCGGCCAGGGACTGGAACTCCCAGAGGATGTCGCGCCATTCGACGGCCGGTCCGCCGTTCTCGCGTTCCATCTCGGCGAGGTTGCGCTTGATGGCGGCCGGGTGGGCGGCCAGGTGGAGGGAGGAGCCGGAGGTGATGGGCAGGGCGTTGATGCCGTGGATCTCCTCGGGGTTCGCGGTCCACCAGGTGGAGTAGGCGCCGCCGCTGCCCCAGACCATGCCGACCGTGTCGTGGCCGAAGCCGGAGGGGAAGACCTGCTCGTCGGCGTCGAACCAGTACTGGGCGATCGCTTCGGACTCGGTGGTCAGGAGATGAGAGCCGAGGTCGCGCAGTGAGGCATCGCCGGTCGCCGATCCCCAGAGGACGAGCGCGGCGCTGAGCTGGGTGGACTCGGAGGACGACTCCTGGTTGTTGCCGGCGGCGAAGCCCTGGTGGCCGGAGGCCCAGCTGTGGCCGGCGTAGACGTCGAAACCACGCAGGAAGGGGTAGGCGGAGTCGGTGCGGGAGGGGTTGGCGGTGTCTCGGATCAGCGTCTTGACCATGCCGCCCCAGGCGGAGTCGGCGGCCCAGGCCTGATCGTACTGGGCGACGATGGCGGCGGCGTAGATGTAGTAGCCGTAGTGGAAGTGATGGTCGTTGAGTTCGGCGTCGCTGCCGTACGAGGCCGGGTAGCCGATCAGGGTCCGCCAGTCCTTGTCGTAGCTGAACTCGTGGCCGCCGCCTGCCGTGAACCACGCCTGGAGCTTGCCCTTGAGCAGGCCGATCAGCTTGTCACGGGTCGCGGTCTGGCCTATCTGGTCGGCGACCGGGACCAGTTGGGCGAGACGACCGAGGGCCTTGCCCGTCCAGTACGTGTCGGTCGCGCCGTTGAACGGGTCGGAGGCGTTCGCGACGTCGTTGAGGTAGCCGGTGAGACGGGCCTTGTCCACGGCGGAGACGGACGGCAGCGTCGGCAGGACCGGGGACGCCTTCTGGGTGGTGGAGAAGGAGGCGCCCTCGCGAACCTTCATCGTGCCGCGCGGGGAGACGTAGGTGAGGTTGGTCAGCGCGGAGTCGGTGGCCTGCCACTGGTGGCGGTAGAGCGCCTGGAGGGTGCCGGTCTCGGTGCCCTCCTTCGGGGTGGTTTCCAGGGCGTAGGTGGCCTTGGTCTGGCCGGATGCCGTCGACGACCAGGAGACCTTCGAGCCGGTGACGAACGAGTACGCGTACTTCTTGTAGGTGGCGAGGTCGCCGGTCGAGGGGAGGACGGCGACGGAGAAGTAGTTCTTCGCCGAGGTCAGGGGCGCGGTGAGGGTGGAGCCGGAGATGGTCCAGTCGGTGCCGGAGGGGGCAAAGAGCGCGTAGTGGTGGCCGCCGACGGTGATGCCGATGACGTTGCCCTGGTCGGAGAAGACGGTGGGCGCGTTGGCGGTGGTGACACGGGCGTCACCACCGGAGCCGGTCGCGTAGACGAAGGGCAGGCCGTGGCCGATGGTGGTGCGCAGGGTGCGGGTGCCGTCGGACCAGTAGGGGGTGACGGTCCAGTCGGACCAGGAATCGGCTTTGGTGTCGGGCGAGTTGAGGCCGGTCAGACCGAGGGTGAGGTCCCTCTTGTGGGCGTACTCGTACTGGCGGCCGTCGCCGACGACCGCGGCCGAGGTCGGGTAGCCGACGTCGAGACCGCCTGAGGCCGCCTGGTAGGTGAGGGGGTGGCCGTACATCGGGGTGGAGTACGGGTTGTCCGGGTAGCGCTGGAAGGCAAGCGAGGACCACCAGTCGTTGGTGGGTACGGGCTTGTCCTTGGCGGCGGCGGTGACCTTGGGGGTGACGGCGCCGCCGACGTTGTTGGTGGGGCCGACGGTGCCTGCCGGGCGGGTGTCGGAGTAGCTGCCGGAGCCGACCGGAACGGTGGCGGCGGAGGCAGGCGCGGCGGCCAGGGCGACCAGGCCGGTGGCGGCGAGCGCGGCCGAGGCGAAGCCGGCGACGGCGCGTCTGAGGGGTGGCCACACGCGGGACGTGCGGCGGTTGGTGGGCATGGGGGGCAGCTCCTCGAAGTCTTGACCGGAACGCCTGCTGAGAGCGCTCTCAGGCGCGGTGAACGTAGGACTCCCGAAGGGAGGGTGTCAATATCCGTGACAGGAATGGGAGTTGCCGATCACGCGGTGAAGCGCTGAGTTCATGAGATGACGGCACATAGGTGTGGCCGCCAGGTATTCCTGAAGGCCACACCCCTCACCCCTGCCCCGCGCTGCCACCCCCGCCCGACCAGCTGCGCAGTCGCGCCAATGGCTGCAGGTACCCCTTTTCGGGCAATCTCCGTCCGGGCGCCGTTCAGGTCGCACCATCCGGTCATTCTTGGGATGCTGCAACAACTCCCATACACCAAAAGGGAGTTGCCCCCATCAAACTACGTGCGCCTCCGGCGCCGCCCGCGCTGGGTAGCCCGTCACGCCTTCGGACCGGAGGAGAACACCGTGGACCGCACCCGAGCGACGGAAGGGCGCCGTGACGTCGCGCGCATCTTTCGAGACATCGACACCTTCGACCCGGACAAGTTCGTCGCCCACCTCACCGAGGACGTGGTGTTCCGCTTCGCCAACAGCCCTGAACTGATCGGCCGCCTGGCGGTACGGCGGGGTGTCGCCGACTTCTTCGCCACCATCGCCGGGCTCTCGCACCGCCTGCTGCGAACCTGGGAAATCGACGACATCGTCATCGTCCAGACCGAGGTCACCTACACCCGGACAGACGGCAGGCAGATCACGGTGCCCAATGCCGACATCCTCACCTTCCGCGGCGGCAAGGCGCAGAACTGGCGCATCTACATCGACCTCACGCCGGTGTACGCCGACTAGCCGACCATTCCAGGCCGGTGTTCGGCGCACGATCTTGGCGCATGGGCTGCATGACGGCAGGCTCCGCAGGGTTTGAGCCGCGCAGGTCGCCGCTGTGATCGAGCACAGTCCCCGGCCGCAGGACTCGATTCCAGGCCCAGCCACCACACCACACCCCAGTCATGAGTCATGTCCCAGCCATGTCCCATGAACACCTAGCACGCGGGATCACCAGGCTTCGTCGCCCGCCGAGGACAGCGGCGCCCACGTATACCGGACGCGCACACCGCGGCGCTGGAGCCAGGCCGTTTCGTCGCGCCGGAGTTCGTCCGCGGACTCCGGCGCGATGGCACTGGGCCAGCGGACGAGTACTGCGGTGACGTGGCCTTTCTGCACGAGCTGGCGCACACGTCGCCACCCGCTGCGCTGGGCCGGGTCGGGCTCACCGTAGGTGTCCGTGACGACCTCGGCGATCGTCAATCCTCGCTCCTGGGCGAACGCGTGGCCCTCTGTCCGCGCGCACTGCGTGGCCGTCCCGTGCGGGCCCGGAGTTCGGTCGGCGCATACGTACAGCACGACGGGAGACGAGGTGTCGCCGGGGGGACTCATGGGTGCCTTCTCTGGGTGAATCGAGGGGGATCGCCGCGCGAAGGGGTCGCTATCGGGCGGTTTGCCGCCACCCGGGGGCTGCCGTCAACTCCGCCCACACGACCGTGCCTTCGGCCCACGCCGAGCGCGCGGAACCCCAGCGGTCGGCGAGTTCCTGGACCAGGAACAGGCCTCGCCCACTCTCGTCCCAGGAATCGGCTCGCTGCTCGGGCGGGCGGACCGGGGTGCGGCCCTCGTCGTGGAGTTCGATCCGTAGGCGCTGCTCGCCGCCGGTCAGCGTGAGGCCGCACAGGACCTCTTCGCTGTCGGTGTGAAGTACCGCGTTCGTTGTCAGCTCCGAAACCAGCAATACCGCGTCGCCGCAGGTGGCGCCGGTCACCTGCCAGGCGCGGAGCCGGTGGCGAACGGTGTCGCGGGCGGCTCTCGCGCTGGTGCGCACGGCGGGCAGGCCGAACCAGTACTCGCGTCGCGACACGGCCGTGGTCGAGCCGACAGGCTCGGCCGGGGTTGAGTGCGTGGGCAGAGTCAAGAAATTCGCCTTCCAGGGCCTGTCTCGGGGCAGGCGCGATGTGGGGGTGCGGGCTGCAGCTCGAGCAGTGCGAGGCGGGTGCACGGTCAGGTGCCCTGTGCCTGTGGTGGCGTGGCGAAGAGGGCATCACCGTCCCGCATCCGGCCAGGGCCGGATGCCGCGTCAGGGCTGTGAGGCGACCGCGCATATGCCGACTATGCGCGTGATCACCTCACGCTGCAACCGACTCCCTGATAATTTCACCCGGCAGATGTCACCCTGGCGTCGTCATCAAGTCACTGTCAGAATGGTGTTGTTGATGAGCCCTCAGGAGGTTTGGCGGTGAGCGAAGGCCGTTCCAGCACCAGCGCTCCGACCGTCCTGCGCATGATCCTCGCCCGTCGGCTTCGGGACATGCGGCTCGGTGCCGACGCTTCCCTGGACGACGCGGCCAGAGCACTGCGCGTCAAGACCCTGACGATCCGCCGGCTGGAAAAGGCCGAGGTCGCCCTGAAACCTCTCTACGTGGAAAAGCTTCTGGAGACCTACGGCGCCGACCACCGGGAGATCGACGAGTTCGTCGACCTGGCCGAGCAGGCCAACGAGCCCGGCTGGTGGCACTCCTACCGCGACGCGGTTCCCAGCTGGTTCACCGCCTACGTCAGCCTGGAGACGGGCGCCAAGACCCTGCGCACCTACGAACCCCAGTACGTATCCGGCCTGCTGCAGACCCCCGACTACGCCCGCGCCGTACTGCGCGGCGGACTGCCCAACGGCAGCGAGGAGGAGCTGACACGCCGCGTCGAACTGCGACTGCGGCGCCAGAGCCTGCTGGAAGGGGACGACGCACCCACCCTGTGGGTGGTCATGGAGGAAGCTGTCCTGCACCGCCAAGTGGGCAGCCCTGACGTGATGCGGGAGCAGATCGAGCGGCTCCTGGAGGTCTCCGAACTCGCCCACATCAGCCTCGACATCGTGCCCTTCGCCGCGGGTGCGCACGTCGGGGCGTGTGCCCCGTTCACGTACTTCCGGTTCGAGGAACCCGAGTTGCCCGACGTCGTGTACAGCGAACTCCTCTCGGCTGCCCTCTACTTGGACCAACGCGCGGACGTCGTCGCCCACCTCGAGGCGCATTCCAGAATGGCGCTACTGACGTCGTCCGAGGACAGCAGGAACCTTTTGAAGCACATGCGCAAGGAGTACTCGTGACGGTGACCGACGAGGGTGTCTACAACGGGATGCCGGCCCGCGAGCTCGGGGAGCAGGGCTGGGAGCACCCCTGGAGCGGGCCGAACGGCGGGCAGTGCGTCGAGACGAAGAAGCTCGCCGACGGCCGTGTGGCCCTACGGCAGTCGACCGATCCTGACGGGCCAGCACTGATCTGCGCGCCGGAGGAGATCGCCGCGTTCCTGCGCGGGGTCAAAGAGGGCCTGGCCGATCATCTGACCGCCGGGTGACCCTGCGACGGGCATACGGGAGACCAGACCGGTGCCCTTCTTGGCCTGCGGGCCGACACATCCACGCATGAAGGGAAGAACATGACCCCCAGCCAGGCCGGCCGGCATCTCGACACGAGCAAGGCGCATTCGGCCCGCATGTACGACTACTTCCTCGGAGGCAAGGACCACTTCGAGGTCGACAAAGAGGCGGCTCTGATCGCCGCCAAGGCCCACCCCGGCCTTCCCGTGACCGCCCGCGAGAACCGGGCGTTCATGCACCGGGCCACCCGTGTGCTGGCCCAGGAGTACGGCATCCGCCAGTGGCTGGACATCGGCACAGGTATCCCGACCGAACCCAACCTGCACCAAGTCGCCCAGTCCACCACGCCCCACGCCCGCGTCGTGTACGCCGACAACGATCCCCTCGTCCTCAAGTGCGCCGAACGCCTCATGCGCAGCACGACACAGGGACGCACGGCCTACGTCGAGGCCGATGTCACCGACCCCGATGCGCTGATGAGCGCCGTAGAGGACTGCGACGTCCTGGACTTCGGCCAGCCCATCGCCCTCTCCCTCAACGCACTCATGCACTTTGTGACCGACCCGCACGACCCCTACGCCATCGTGCGCAGGCTGCTCGACCCGCTGGCCCCCGGCAGCGCCCTCGCCATGAACCACTGCACGCCCGACTTCGACCCCGTCACCTGGAACAACGTCGCCGAGGCCTATGCCAACTCCGGGACTCCGGTCCAGTTCCGCTCACACAGCGACATCCGCGCCTTCTTCGACGGACTCGACCTGATCGAGCCCGGCATCTGCTGCTGCCATCGCTGGCGCCCCACCGAACCCGCCGACGGGACAGAGCCCACGGACGCTCAGATCAGCCTCTTGGCGGGAGTGGCCATCAAACGCTGACCGGGAACACGCCGAGAACCGGGCCGTTCGGCCGCTGCGTCGGCAGCCATGGAGCTCGTGACTCCGTGAGCCTTCGGGCCGCGAGCGTGGCGGTGGATAAGATCCCTCCCTACGAAAGCGGCACGAAAGCGGCACGGAAGCGGTCAAAGAGCGAGGGGCTGGAAATTGATTCGAAAGCTGCAGGCGGTCGCGCTGGACTGCGCCGATCCGGTACGGCTCGCTGAGTTCTACGCGGAGCTCCTCGGCGGCCGGGTGGTGCAGGACCCGGAGGATCGCGACTGGATCGAGGTGCACGGTTTCGAGGGGACCCCGCTGGCCTGTCAGCGGGTGGACGGCTACCGACCGCCGGAGTGGCCCGGCCAGCAGCACCCGCAGCAGGTCCACCTGGACTTCGACGTGGACGACCTTGACGGTGAGGAGAAGCGGGCGCTCGCCCTCGGCGCGACCGTGCTGGAACGGACGGATCAGATCCACGCGGGAGCCAATTGGCGCGTCTATGCGGACCCGGCCGGTCATCCGTTCTGCCTCTGCTACCACTGAGCGAGAGCAACTGGCACATCGCCGTCACCAAGTTCGCCTGAGGAGTACGCGACTCGACTCCCGACTACGCGAGATCACCGGTGATCCAGCTGGGTGATCCAGTTGATCGTCGAGCACCCGGGCATCTGGGCCCGACCGCGTCAAGGCCGAGGCGTGAGGTCGTCGGAACGCCCGGCCTTGATGCGGGACCACTGAGAGATGGGGCGTCCGTTGCTCCGCATCGGCTGGTCGGGGGGCGCGTCCAGGTCCTGCGGCCAGCCGGGGGGCGAGTCCTCCCACAGCTCCTGGCGCCCGTACACGGTGAGGTCCATGAGCGCGTAGCTGTAGTCCATCTCCTCCACGCCGCGCAGCGTCGTCCAGTACGTCTCGTAGACGCGGTCGCCGTCGCGCAGGTAGCAGACCAGATGCATCATGCCTGCCCGGCGTCCGACCAGGAGCTCGTCCCGTGCCGGGAAGGCCGAGTACCACGGCACCTCCCAGCCCATGAATTCCTGGTACCGGCGGCTTTCCTCGTACGGGCCCTGACAGAAGACCGCGTAGGTGATGTCGCGAGAGTGGAGGTAGGACAGCTCCTGCACCTGGGTGGTGACCCAGGTGCAGCCTTCGCACTGTCCGGCCGCGTCATGGCCGTCGTGCCACATGAAGTAGTAGGCGATGAGCTGCCGGCGTCCTTCGAACGCGTCGAGCAGCTTGACCGGCCCGTCCGGTCCGGTCAGTTCGAGGTCGGCGGCCACCTCCACCATGGGCAGGCGGCGCCGAGCTGCGGCGATCGCGTCGCCTTCCCGCGTGTGTGCCTTCTCGCGGATCCGCAGTTCGTCCAACTGGGCCTGGAAGGCGGCCCGTTCCGTCACCGGCGGCTTCGCCGGCATGCGGTCGGGGCCCTTCGTCCTGCTTTCGTGCTCGGTCACGATCGTGTCCCATCGTCGTCAACCATCAGCCGTGAGGCCTCAGTCGTGAGGGCTCAGCCATGAGACCTCGGTCGGCTTCCGTCAGCCGGAGGCTTCAGGAGCGTCCGGGTCGGGACGCTCCGCCAGTTCCTTGATCCGCAGCAGGCGGGTGTCCCATGAGCGGCCTATTCGGTCCAGCTCCCGGGCCAGCGCGCCGAGCCGGGCGCCGACGGCGAGGTGGACGACCTCGCGCCCGCGCTGCTCGGACTCGACGAGTTCGACCTCGCGCAGTACTTCCAGGTGCTTGCCGATCGCCTGTCGGCTCACCGGCAGCTCCCTGGCCAGCGCGGACGCCGACATCGGGCCTTCGCCGAGCCGGGTGAGGATCTGCCAGCGCATCGGATCGCCGAGCGCGGCACACACGACCGGGAGGGCGACAGTCACGGCTGCGCAGTCGGGATCGGCGCGGGGTTCTCGACGAACACCTTCGCGGCCTGCAGTTCGGTGAGCCAGCCCTTGTCGTTACCCGCGCGCTCCTTCAGCCACGTCGCCGGGTCGTCGGCGAGGCCGGAGAACCCGCTCTCGACGACGCGCAGCGTCACCCCGCCCTCACCCCGCTCGTCGATCCAGAACTCGACGAGTGTCGAGGGCGTCGACTCATCCCGGAACGGGGTGCCGATCCAGCGGAACGCGGCGTAGCGCGGCTTGTCCAGCGTCACGGTCCGGAACCGGCACTCGCCCAGCGTCGGATGGCAGACGACGGTCACGTCGCCCTCGTGACGCAGGTCCGGCTCGGCGTCGACTGCGCCGTCGTTGACAAACCAGCCGGGGCGCGCAACCAACTCCCAGACCCGGTCCGCCGGGGCGTCGATGTCGATCTGCCGGGCTATCGAGTCGAGTTCGGCGAGTTCGGTGTCGGTGTAGGTGGTGTCGCTCATGGCTTTCTTACCCTTCTCCGTAGTCAGTCCGGGTCATGCGCAAGCTCGGGTCGCCCAGGGTGTCGGGGTGACTCCCCGCATCACCCCGTACAACAACCTGCAACCCAACGATTGCACATCAAGGGAGACTACTGCAACCCATGGGTTGCAGTAGCGTCGGGTCACGCCGACTTCGCAAGCCGAGGGACGGCGCCATCCAGCGCGTCACCACCCCTCGGTCGATCACACCACCCCCCCCCTTGACGTATGCCGTTATGGGCATACGATTGATCCATGGCACGAGCAGCGACGACGTCGGATGTCTTCAACGCGATCGCCGAACCGCAGCGCCGGGAGATCCTGGCACTGCTGCGGGCGGGTGAGCGCTCGGTGACGGAGTTGGCAGAGGAGCTGGGGATGACCCAGCCGGGGACGTCCAAACACCTGCGGGTGCTCCGGGAGGTCGGGCTGGTGCGTGACCGCAAGGCAGGCAAGCAGCGCCTGTACGAACTCGACGCCGGCGGGCTGCGGCCCGTCCACGAGTGGACCGGCGGTTTCGAGCAGTTCTGGAACGAGAGTTTCGACCGACTGGACGCCTACGTGCAGGACCTGAAGCAGACAAGGAAAGCGGAGTAGCTGATGAGCACGACAGAACACGGGACGCCGGCACAGACGGCGACAGCCGACCGCGAGACCGTCATCTCCCGGACCATCGACGCCCCACGGGAGCTGGTGTTCGAGGCGTTCACCGAGGTGCGGCACCTGTCGCGATGGTGGGGACCGGAAGGGTTCACCACCACCACGCGGGCGTTCGAGTTCCGCGTCGGCGGCGCATGGGACTTCGTGCTGCACGGACCGGACGGGACGGACTACCAGGAGTGGATCACCTGGACCGAGATCGCCCCGCCGGAGCGGATCGCACTGCTTCACGGCGAGACCCGCGACGACCCGAACGCCTTCGAGACAATCCTGACGTTCGAGCCCGACGGCACCACGACCCGGATCACCATGCACACGCTGTTCCCCACCAAGGAGCTGCGCGACGAGGCGGTCGAGAAGTACCACGCGATCGAGGCCGGTCGGCAGACCCTGGGCAACCTGGCTGCTTACGTCACCGAGATCGCCCGGAAGGGGGCGGAGGGCTGATGTCCGGCAAGGTGTTCTTCAGCGTGTCGATGTCGCTGGACGGTTTCATCGCGCCCGAGTCCTCCGAGGAGTTGATGGGGCGGCAGTGGATGGAGCTGCAGCAGTGGGTCTTTCCGCAGCGGTTCTTCCGGGAGAACCTGAAGCTGGGCGGGGGCGGTGAGGAAGGACGCGACAACGACATCGTGCGGGAGACGTTCGAGCGCACCGGCGTGAGCGTGATGGGCAAGAACATGTTCGACGCCGGCGAGCAGATGTGGCCGGAGGAGGCACCGTTCCACACGCCGGTCTTCGTCGTGACGCACGAGAAGCGTGACCCCTGGGAGCGACCCGGCGGCACCACCTTCCACTTCGTCAACGACGGCATCGACTCCGCCCTCGACCAGGCCCGCGCGGCCGCCGGCGACCGGGACGTCCGCATCGCGGGCGGCGGCGCGACGATCCTGGAGTACGTGAACGCCGGCCTGGTCGACGAGTTCTCCATCGCGCTCTCCCCCGTGCTGTTCGGCTCCGGAATCCGCCTGTTCGAGGGCGTGGACGCAAGCCGCGTGGCCCTGGAGCAGATCCGCTCAGAGCCCTCCCCGAGGGTGACGCATCTGACCTACGCCGTCCGGGAGCGGTGACTGTCCCGGCCGCAGCGCTCACCCGGCGAGGGCAGCTGATTCCCGGACACCCCCAAGGCGCTGGAGAAGCAGGGCTACCCGGAGCCGCGGCAGCAGGGTTCCGGCGGGCATGCGTGGCCGGCGTCGGCGGGAAACCGGGCGGCGTGGGGGCCGCCGTTCCGAAATGCCAGGACTACGGCGAGAGTTACGGGGTACCGGAAATGTAAACTCGACTCCGTTTCGAACGTGAGGCGGTCTGCATGGACCTGGCTGGGTACGACGAAGGGCAGCATCTGCTCGCAGGCCACCCGCTGTCGGTTTCTGCCGCGTTCGAGGGCAGCGCGGAGATCGCTGCGGCTCGTGACATGGCCGGCGCCTTCCTGACGACGGTCCAAGCGGTGCACGGGCTGCCGGTGTCGGAGCGGGCGATGGGCACAGTGCAGCTGGTGGTGAGCGAGCTGGTGACCAACGTCCATCGGTATGCCCCAGGGCCATGTCTTCTGACGCTGGAGGTCAACGAGGGGGCCGTGGAGGTGACCGTGTGGGACAGCAGCACGACACTGCCGTTGATCATGGGACCGGACCCCACGCGGATCGGTCAGCACGGCCTTGAACTCGTCATGGCGATGTGCCGCAGCTTCGCGGTCCACCGCGAGCCGGTCGGCAAACGCATCACGACGGCCATCGTCCTGGCCGACGACCCGGGCGGTGACGCGGCCGGCTGCCAAGTGACCTGACAGCTACGCCATCTCCCGGTCATCCTCACCAACGGCTGAATCATCCTGAGGTCGCGTCAGCGATCAAACCTTGCAAACCTTGCCGCAGACACATCAGGAGTTCAGGACCCGCGCCTTCTCGGTGGCGAACTCCGCGTCCGTCAGCAGCCCTTGGGCCTTCAGGTCGGCGAGCGCGGTGAGCTGCGAGACGCGGTCCGTCGCGGGAGCGGACGCCGGCGCCGATGGCACCGTCGTCTGCGCCCGCACTTGGTCCGTCCACGCCTGTTGCTGAGCCTGCGCGTCCGCCTGCCGACGCATGTCTCGCCGGCCGATTCCGCGCTCCACACGGTTGGAGACCGCGGTCGCGGTGCCGGAGATCACCGCGGTGCGCGCGATCGTGCCCAGAAGACCGGGCCGTCCAAATCGTTGCGGCATGCCGAACCTCGCTCTCGTGTCTCGTTGTCACTCGGAGTCGAGCGCGGCCACGGCCTCGACGACGGCTTCCCTCGGGATGCGCTCCAGGAACAGCAGTTCACCCCTGGACTCACGCACCGCCGCCCCAAGGCGGGCCGCCCAGGTGTTCTCCCAGGCGACGACGAGCGCTGACGACTCCGGGGGGAGGGTGTCCGCGACGGACCGCAGGTCCTCGTCGCTGAGGAGGTCGAACCGGTCGTCGGTCACCTGCTGGAACGCGTCCGCCACCTCTTCGTCGGCCAGTTCGAGGATGTCGAGGGAGCCGTCGGCCGCCTTGCGGACGAAGCTCAGGTCGAGAACGCGTACGGTGCCGTTCTTCTGCAACTCCCTCAGCGCCGGTGCCACGTCGCCGTTGAAGCGGTTGCCCTCGAAGGCGACCACGGCGACATCGACCGGTCCGACGGAGTCGACATACAAGCCACTGGGCACGGTCGGGCCACCTTCCCCTGAAATGCAGTGCGGACATTACGCAGCATAAGGTGGCAAATGCGCGACGCGCGAGCCACGCGAAGAGGTGCACCCAATGAATGCTCGGCAACCAGGCCGGTCACGTCGGCCAGACCGCAGCGTCAGCTTCGAGCCCAACCGTCCCGCTTCCCGGAACCGCAGGGTCGTCGCGTTCGCGCTCGGCACCCTGGTCTGGGTGGCGGCAGGCGTCCTTGCGGTCGTCCTGCTGGGACACAGCTACATCCTGCGCCATCTGCTGCTCGCCGTGGTGGTCTCTTGGTGCGTCTTCGCTGTCGCGCTGGCCTGCTGCATCGCGATGCGGCACCGGGAGGAGCGCCGTGAGCTTCCTTGACGTCCTGCTGGTCTTCCTGGCGTTCTATCCGGTGGTGACGGGTGCCGCGTGGATGGTGGGCGGGGTCCTCTTCCGCGTCCTGGAGGAGCGCTCGGCCCTCACCGTTCCGCCGGGCGGCTGGCCCGGGGTGACCATCCTGGTCCCGGCCTACAACGAGGAACGAGTGATCGCCCGCTGCATCGCGGCGCTCAAGGCCGTGGACTATCCCGACCTCGAAGTTCTCATTCTCAACGACGGCTCCGGGGACGGGACAGTGGCCGCGGCCAGGGCCGCGGCAGGCGACGACCTCCGGATCTCCGTGCTCGACGACGGCGTGAATGTCGGCAAGGCCGACCGCCTCAACGACGGCATGCGCCGCGCCCGCCACGACCTCGTCCTGGTCACCGATGCGGACACTCATCTGCACGCCGATGCCGTGCGCTATCTCGTTGCCCGTATCCAGCGCTCCCCCCGCTACGCGGCCATCGCGGGCAGCCCGCGCGTGACCAACCGGCGCGAGGTGATCACCGTCATGCAGATGCTGGAGTCGGCCTCACTGATCGGCCTGATGCGCCGCACCCACGCCCTGGCCGGGCGAGTGGGGACGGTGGCGGGCGTCCTTGGCCTCTTCCGCCGCGACGCCGTCCTCGCCATCGGCGGCTACGACCCGAAGATGGCCACCGAAGACATCGAGCTCACCTGGCGGCTCCTCCAAGCGGGCCACCTGACCGGCTTCGAACCTCATGCCCTGGTCGGCATGCAGGTCCCGGAGAACGTCAAGGGGATCTGGGCCCAGCGCACCCGTTGGGCGCGCGGACAGGGCGAAGTCCTGGGCACCCACGCCCGCACCGTCTTCCGCCCCCGCCACTGGGCCCTGTGGCCGATCGCCCTGGAGGCGCTGCTCTCCTACCTCTGGGTGATCACCATGCTGGTCGCCACCGTGTGGGGCGTCGTCCACTGGATCACCCATCCCGGAGACACCAAGTTCCGCTGGATGATCGCCTGGGGTGTCGGCATCGCCGTCGTCGCGGTCCTCCAGATCGCCGTCGCCGTTCTTGTGGAACGCCACCTCGACCCCAAGCTCCTGTACGCCTGTCTCCTCCTCCCGATCTACCCGCTGGCCTACTGGACGATCAACGCCCTGGCCGCGATCACCGCCCAGACCAAGGGCCTACTGCGTGGCCCACGCGACAAGAGGGTCGTCTGGGACCTGCCACGCAGCTCGCTCTAGGCGCTACGTACCGGAAACCCATCTCCCCCCCCGGCCCTCTTGGAGCACTCCACCGCCCGCCGCGAACTCCCCTACGTCAGCTCGTCGAGGCCACTCACGATGAAGTCGGCCAGCGCGCTGACCGCTTCGCCGTCGGTTGCCCGCTCTCGGTTCAGCTCGGCGGCAAGCGCCTCGGCCGCACCCAGCACGCCGACGCAACGCAGTTGGAGGGCTTGGCGCGAAAGCCCGGAGTACGGCAGCAACGCCGTGGCCATCAGGTCCGTGTAGTTGTCGGTCAACTCGTGCTGGACCGCCGCCATTTCCGGGCTTCCTTTCAGCGCGGCGGAGAGGGCGCCGAGCTCTGGCATATCGGTGGTGCAGGCGAAGTAGGCGGCGCTGATGACACGGGCGACCTCCGCAGCGCCGGGCGGGGCATCCTGCAACGCCTGCCGGATCGCGGCCCGGTGGTGTTCGTCGAGTCGCCGGTAGAGCGCGAGCAGCAGGCCGGAACGCGTGGCGAAGTGGTCGTATGTGATCGGTCTGCTGACCCCGGCTGCCTCCGCGAGGGTGACCAGCGTCAAACCGTCCGTCCCCTGGGTGCGCACGATCGCCACGGCGGTGTCGAGGAGCTGCTCCCGCCTGGCCTGCTTGGACAGGCGGGTCGGTGTGGTGGCCATGGTCCTCCCTTGCGTTCACGCCCCAACCTAAGCTACAAAACGTAGGTTACAAAATGTAGCTTCATGGATGTGAAGGGGAACCCAAGTGGGACAGGCGGAATCAGTACTGATCTTGGGCGGCACGGGTCAGGCAGGCGCGGCAACCGCTGCCCTCCTGCGCCAATGGCATCCGGCACTGCCGCTGACGATCGCGGGCCGTGACATCGGCCGCACCCAGCGGGTAGCCGACGAACTGGGCGCCGCAACGGCCGTGACCATCGATCTGCGACGCGGCGATCTCGGCCTCCCTGCCGATCACCGCTACTCGGCGGTGGTCGCCGCGCTATGGGACGACCACCTGCACGGCCTGCGCTACGCACAGCATCGCGGGCTGCCCTACCTCAGCATCTCCAGCGGCCTGACGGACATCGCGCCGGAGGTCGTCGTCGGCGCCCAACGGGCAGGCGCCGCACCGATCCTGATGGCCAGCCACTACTGCGCCGGTACCGTCACCCTCGCGGCACTGCACGCGGCCCGGCACCTCGACCGGGTCGACACCATCCGGATCAGTGCTCTTCTGGACGACCTGGACACCGGCGGGCCAGCGGGAAGAGCGGATCTCCAGCGCTGGTCCACCGTCACCTCGGCGGGACTGGTACGCCGAGACGGCGTCTTCACCTGGATCAACGGCCCCGACGCACAGGCCGATGTGCGCAGTAGCGACGGCACCGTCCTGACCGGCCAGAGCATCGCCATCCTCGACGTACCAAGCCTCGCCCTCGCGACGGACGCGCCGAACGTCCGCTTCGACTTCGCCGTCGGCGAGTCCGCGGGCCGGCGCCGCGGCGACCCCGCTTCCTTCGAGGTCCGGATCGACCTCGAAGGAGCAGACCCAGCAGGTGCGCCGATCAGCACGAGCCACTGCCTGGTCCACCCCGCAGGCCAGCGGCCCTTGACCGCACTTGGCATCGCCCTCGGCGTCGAGCGATTGCTCGAATTACGCGGCGAACCCGTCATGCCGGGCATCCACACTCCCGAGGCACTCATCGACCCGGCCTATGCGGTCGAACGGATGGCAGAGACCGGCGCCTCCTTCACCGACCTATCCGGCGGCAGCTGACCCTCACTCCACAAAATCCGCTCCCCACGCGGACTCACGTACGAGGCGGTCACATCAGCATCCGAGATCCCGATTCGCCGCGCGCCTCCGTGAGGGGCTGTCGCTGCGATCCCCTCAGTCTCTGATCGACCTCACGTTTCGGTGTCCAACGCCCGACGTGCGACGGTCTGGAACGCCGCCTCCAAGGGCTTCTTGGCCTCGAACGCCGCCATGAATCGTGCGTCATGCTCGTCGAGCCGCCCGGTTCCGCCCTCGATCGCTGCGCGTATCCACACTCCGGTGAGCAACTCCCACTGCCTCAGCGCCTCGCGCAGATCTTCGGCCGCCACAGCCACGAAGTGCGGGCCGGCTATCGTCACGGCAGCCGCAGCAGCGCTGAACTGCGTCCAGGCGTCGTGCACGCTGCTGCGGGCGCTTTCCCAGTCTTCGACAGTGCCTTCTCTGTGCAACAGATCGGACGCTTTCCAGACGGCGTTGGACAGTTCCTTCGCGCACGTGACGAAGCTTGTGTACGTCTCGCGCCGCAAGTCCGCGACCCAACGCTTCTCCTCCGCCCGGTGCTGAGCATCGACGGTCCGCAGCTGGGTGCTGAGGGTGAGCAGGCCACCGACGGCGCCGATTGCCGCACCGAGTATCGCCGCCATGCCAGCCTCCACCCGCCACCCTCTCGTTCGCTTCCGAAGGACCTACCCCCTCACGCCACCGCTCAGGCGAGCGATTTTCACCGGGCACCTGGCCGCGCGCGTGCGTCGATGGCTCTGCCCTCAGACTGCCTCGGCCAGACCATTCCGAGTGCCCCCATCCATATTTCACGTCCCGGCGAGCCCGTCGATGCGTTCTCGGATCAGGTCGGCATGGCCATTGTGGCGTGCGTACTCCTCGATCATGTGAAGCATGATCCAGCGCAGCGAGACCCCTGCATCACCTAGGTACCCGGCGTCCCGCTCCGAGAGATGACCGGCATCGTCCAGTGAAGCCGCAGCGATGAGCTCACGTCCCCTAGCAACCTCCCTCTGCCAGACCGCCGTGGCTTCCTCGAGTCCTCGGTCTTCCGCAAGCGCAAAGCCGTCGACATTGCTCTCTTCGAAGACTGCGGGCAGGTCCTGGCCTGCGAACACCCGCTGGAACTAGTTTTGCTCCACCACAGCCAGATGCTGGACGAGGCCCAGCAGGGTCATCGACGACGGCGCAACCGAAGCCAACCGTAATTGATCATCTTCGAGGCCCGAGCACTTCAGAACGAGAGTGGCACGGTGGAAGTCGAGCCACGCTTCCAGCATGGCGCGCTCACCAGCATGCGCGGGCGGGACAGTGCGTCCATCCGGTGTCGTAGTCATGTCTGCAAGTTGGCACACACCGGCCTGACTTACACGGGCCTTCGCCGACGACGAACGCCTGCGATCACCCCTCCCATCACCAGCAGCGACACATCCGGACGGCGTACGAAGGTACCCACGCACCCGAGTCGGCCGCGGAAGCGCGATGCCCTCCCCCGAGGCAGGGCGACCTGCGTCGGAGGAGGGCGCGCCGCACGCGGTCGGGGCGGTCACCCCGGGGGGCAGTTGGCGGTTGGTGACCGTGCGCCCTGCGGTGGCGTAGTGCCCGGTCAGTGGACCTTGGTCAGCTCACCCTTGTCCTTGAGAGTGGCGATTCCCCTGGCCCACAGGTTATTCACCCGCTGGCGCTCTGTCGCGTTGGGGTAGGCGTTGGTGCAGGACGTGCCCGGGCCGCCGCCGGACATCAGTTCGCTGCACGGGCCCGAGTAATGGTCGGGCAGACCCAGCACGTGACCCGTCTCGTGAGAAGTGACCCGCGTGGAGTTGTACTGCTGGTTCTGCCGGTAGTCCAGGAAGATGTAGCCGTGACCGCGCCCATCGGTGGAGGCGTACGAGCCGCGCGAATCGTTGCCCTCGCGGTACTCGAAGTCGGCGCCCGAACTGGACTCCTGCAGCTTGACGTTGCTGACCGAGGAGTTCCATATCTGCGTGCTCTGCGCTATCTGACTGCGGAAGCTCGGCGCCCGCGTCGTGCGGTACCGGACGGTGACGAGCTGGATGCCCGGCTGCGCCGCCTGCTTCTTCAGCGCCGACTTCATGACGGCATCGAAGAACTCGCGGTTGGCTGACGCCTCCTCGGCGGAGCCCGCGTACGCCGACGTGGCGTTCGATGGTGCAGACTTGAGCGCGTCGGGTGCGGGCGCCGCGAACGCCGTGGGCGCGGCGGCGAGCGAGCTCACCAAAGCAGTGGCGCCGAGGAGAGCCAGGAGGCTGGTGCGGGATCTGGTACGGGATCTGTTCATGGGGGTGAGTCCCTTTTTCGGATGTCCGGTGGCCTGGAGGGCCGGGGTGACCGGGAGCCTTCGGAGCACGAGGGCACCTCGAGTCCCGGGACCGAGGCCCGTTGAGTGCGGCCCTGCGGTCGCAACGAGTATCGGGAAGACGGGGCTCATCCGTACCGATACCATTCGGCGATAGCGGCAGAGCATCAACTGTTATGCGTAGAGCGGGAGTTGAGGGGAAGGCAACGATGCCTGTGCCGGGGACGACGGCTGTACTGGCACTGCTGCCGGACGCCGAGCCGCTCTTGGATCTGGCCACCCGGGTGGACGCGCGGGTGGTGCGGCCCGGTGTGCCCGCACACGCCACGCTGCTCTACCCATGGCTGCCCGCCGAGAAGATCGGGCCCGGGGAACTGGAGCGGTTGCGGGCCGCCCTGGTGAGGGCGACGCCGGACGCCGGCCGGATTCGCCTGCGGCTGACCGAGGTCGAACGAGATGGTGCGTTCGTCGGTGTCCCGGTGCCCGAACTGCGTACGCTGGCCACCGACGTTCGAGCCGTGTTCCCCGAACAAATCCCCTATGGCGGCCGGTTCGGGCAGGATCCGCCGGTGCACATCACCGTGTCCTTGGACGCGGCTGACCATACCGCCACCGACATCGAGCGTCAGCTCACCAGCCGTCTGCCGATCACTACCGTGGTGTCCGCCGTTCACGTGGTCGCTCTTTCACCCGCCGGCTGGCAAGTTCTCGCCGAACTGCCGCTCACCCCTTGACCCGGTGCCGTCTCCGATCACGCCAACAACAGTGACACTGGAAGATCGTGGCGCTCCCGGGCGTTGGTCGCAGATATGCAGATCAGCGAAGCTTCCAAAATCAGCGGTGTGAGCGCGAGATCTCTGCGGCACTACGAGGATGAAGGTTTGATCGTCCCCGGCCGTTTCACCAACGGGTTTCGCGACTACTGCCAGTCCACCATTGATCGGGTGCTGGTCATCCGCTCGCTGCTGGAGTCCGGGCTTCCCGTGCGGCTGATCCGCGAAGCCCTGCCCCGTCTCACTGACGGGACCGAAGCCGGCACACCCGAAATGGTGTGCGCGGAGTTCCTGCACGAGGTGCAGAGCCATCGCGATCGGCTCGCTGCGCGCATCGCCATTCTCAGCGATCAGCAGGCGGCGCTCGACACCTACCTTCGAGAGGCCCGCCGCCCTGATCACTGACCGGCGCTTGACCTTGACGTAAGTGTCAGCGTCCTACGTTCGCTGCATGAAGAGCAACGAACAGCGGCACACCGCTGAGCAGCCGGTACGCACACTGGTCCAGCAGTCTCACCGGGGGCCCGGAGACCTTTCCCTGACGGCTGATCAACGCCGCCCTGCCCCGGGGCCGGGCCACTACCTGATCCGTGTGGGGGCCGCCGGGGTCAACTTCGCTGACGTCATGCAGACACATGGAACGTACGACGGAGGCCCACAGGTGCCCTACGTGGCGGGCTTCGAGGCGGCCGGTGAGATCGTGGGCATCGGCCCGGGCGTCGAGGGTCCGCTCCCGCTCGGTACCCACGTCGTCGGCACCGGCCCCGGCGCCTTCGCGCAGTACATGACGATGCCCGCCGCGGGCGTACTGCCCGTGCCTGCCGGTTGGAGTGACGCCGAAGCCCTCGGCCTGGTGCTGAACTGGGCCACCGCCTTGGCCGCGCTGAAGCCGCTGGGCGACGTCAAGGCTGGTGAGGTCGTCCTCGTACACGCCGCCGCCGGAGGTGTGGGGCAGGCTGCCGTTCGCCTCGCCCGCCACTACGGCGCGCGCGTGATCGCCACGGCGTCACCGGCGAAGCATGACACGGTCGAAGCGCTCGGAGCCGACGAGGTGCTGGACAGCCGGCGCCCCGATCTGGCTGAGGCGATCACACGTCTGACCGACGGTGTCGACCTGGTCCTGGAGTCGGTGGGACAAGCCACGTTCCAGACCAGCCTCTCGGTGACCAAACCCTTCACCGGACGCGTCATCGTGTTCGGCGCCGCTTCCGGCGACGCAACTGTGACCACGCACGATCTCGTCTTCGCCCACCAGGTCCAGCTCAAGGGACTGCACATCGGTGCGCTGGCAGCCGCAGCGCCATCCCTCTATCGTTCGCTGCTCGTCGAGCTCGAGGCCCTCATAGCCCGCGGCGTGTACCCGCCCGGCACGCCCCATGTCCATCCGTTGGCCGACGGGCCGACGGTTCTCAAGCAACTCGAAGCGGGCCAGACCCGTGGCAAGCACGCCCTCGATCCCTGGCGCTAGGGACGCCCGCGCTTTCCCGAGCTGCCCGCCTGCCACGCACCCGGGCGCCTACCTGTCGCCTACAGGCGATCCGGGCAGCGCTACGGTTCGTTGCATGACGAGTGACGGCGTAGTGGTGGATGAGGCGATCCGTGCGGCGTGGGCTTCCTACCGTGTCCTGGACAAGCGGACCTCCGCCGAGGACCGCAAGGAGGCGCAGCAGCACGTCCAGGCCGCGGTGGACGCGTACGGCCGTGAGGAGGTGTCCCGGGGCACCGTCTTTCTGGTGGGCGTGCTGACCGGATATCTCATCGCCGAACAATCCGGCAGCAAGGATCGGCTTGATCCACTCAGCGATCTGATCCCCGCTGTGATCCGCCGGCTTCCCACGTTCGAGATGGCCGACCCAGCTCAGGTGCCGATGGCCACCGGCGTCCTCATGGCCGCTGCCATGGGCATGGACACCGTCGTGTGGCGGGACCGGTTCGGGCAGATTCCGCCGGAGGAGGCCCTCGTGCACGGCTTCGTGTTGTGGCTGCTCGCCGACCTTTTCGATTCCCTGGCCGGACGGCCCGGGGTCATCGACCAACTGATGCGGGAGACGTTCGACTCCATGGCCGATGAGCAAAGCTGACGTGCGGGGTGGGGCAATGTCGGCTGTCGGATACGCCGGTGACCACGCTGCGAAGTCCCGCCCCCGGCCGCATCGAGGCCAGGGGCGGGAAGGTGACCTCGTACTCGCCGACAGGCGATCAGGTTCCTGGCTTGCGGCCGTAGACGAAGACGTCATCGCCCTTGCGGAGCATGTTCCAGTACTGCACAGCGTCCTTCTTCGTCATGTTGACGCAGCCGTGGGAGCCCGGAGGTGACCAGACGCTGATGCCGACCGAATGGAACGCCTGGCCGCCATCGAAGAACTGGCTGTACGGCATCGGCACGTCGTAGATGCTCGACACGTGGTCGATGTTGCGCCAGTAAACCTTCTTCAGGCCCGTGCGGGTCTCGTGGCCGTTGCGGCCGGTGCGCACCGGGACCGGGCCGTACTTGAGGTTCGTGCCGTCCTGGATCCAGCTGAGCTGAAGAGTCAGGTCGACGCAGGCGATGCGCCCCTTGTTGGTCGGGCACTTCCCCGCCTTGTTGGGGTTGTTGCCCACCGCCTTCTGCTTGTTCATGAGGTTCATGACGCCCCAGGTGACGCTGCCCGCGTACCCGGCGTTCGGGGTGATCTTGTGCTTGGTCTGGAAGGCCTTGATGACCTTGCAGTCGGCTGCCGACTGCTTGCCGTCCACCGGGCGGCCGAGGAACTTCTCGACCTGCTTCTGGTACGGGCCGGTCTGCGTCGAGCACGACGCGGCCTGCGCACTGCCTGTGCCGAGCGCCACCGTGAGCGGGGCCACCAGCACGGTGATCCCCAGAGCCACGGCTCCTCGTCTGCGTATGTCCCCCATTGCTGCCTACTCCTCGTTCGTCCTTGGTTCGCGGGTCGGATCCCACCTGCTAGACGACGCGGACCTCGGGTCCGTTGTAGGGCGAATCGACACAGGTGTGTAACAAGGGAAGATTTGCCGCCGGGGTACGGCGGGTGGTCGCGGCCATCGAGCACCTCGCCGGGGCCCGGCGGGCCGAGGGTGCGTTCGGCAGCGCCGAGCCCGCACGGAGCCGACCGCCTGCCCTGACTGCTCCCGGGCCCGCCGCCGTCCCCTCCCCCAGGCCGCCTCCAAACGGCGTAAAACCCTGCCGGTCAAGTGGAGTTCACGCGCGCGTCTCGTTTGTTGAAATGCCAACTGTGGGAATGACAGGGCTTGTTGAGACGGAAGTGTCATCCCCCCACAGGAGGCCCCATGCGCCGACGACTGACCGCTCTCGCCGTGAGTACCGCTTCCCTCACCCTGGCTCTAGCAGGAGCCGCCACCCCCGCGTCCGCCGTGCCCGCCGACAAGGCACAGGTGCTCAGCCAGTGGACCCAGACCGACGCGGGCAGCTACAGCGCCTGGGCGTCGGCCAACGCGAATCAGGGGGCCTGGAGCGCCTACCAGTTCAACTGGTCCACCGACTACTGCTCCACCTCCCCCGACAACCCCCTGGGCTTCCCCTTCAAGACGGCCTGCGCCCGGCACGACTTCGGCTACCGCAACTACAAGGAGGCAGGCACCTTCAGCGCCAACAAGGCCCGTGTGGACAGCGCCTTCTACGAGGACCTGAAAAGAGTGTGCGCACGGTACAGCGGCGCGACGAAGACCACCTGCAACGGTACGGCCTGGACCTACTACCAGGCCGTCGACAAACTCGGCTTCTCCGGCGTAGTGGGCGACAAGACCGCCCACTGACCCAACCGCTCACCTGGAGCCACGGGCGGTGGCCGCGTACATGGCCACCGCCTCTGCGCCCTCCCCGCAGCCACAACTCCGGAGGTGGCCCACGCCGTAGGTTGGCCCTGTCCCGGGCATCATCACAGCAACGCCGCGACACCTTCCCGGTCCTCGGGCAACCCGGCCGCGCGGAACCACAACCAGTTACCGGCGATGCCGCCCGTCACCTCGTCAGCGTCCACGAAGGCCCGAAGCAGGTCGCGTTGGGCGGGGGTGAGCGGGTGGGCCGGGTCATAGCCGCCGGGGAAGGCCCTGAAGAGGATCGGCCCGCGTTCATGGTCGGTGATCGACGCACCGCCGGCGGCCACGATGGCGACGGCCACCGGCGCCACCTCCTCGAACGATTCGGCGAGAGCGAGGGCGGAACGCAGCACGGTGAACCGGAACCACCCGTCGAGTCCGGGCAGCGGTTCGGGGAACCAGCTGTCCGTCGTACGCGGGTTGCGCAGCGCGTCGAGCAGTACGGCGAGAGCGCGTGGCCGGTCCACACGGACGGGACCCAGCGCGGCGCAGACCCGCACGGCCGGGTCGGGGTCGGCGAGCAGGTCGGAGGTATCCATCCCCCACACGCTGAGCGCCCGCGCCACACCCGCTCGCTCTCGTCGCCCCGCCGCGGCGCCCAGCCCGGCACGCAGCAGCGCGGCGGCACGCGGGGCCCGGTCGGCGAGGTCCGGGGCGGACAGGAGCGGGACCGCGGCACTGAGCGCTGCCTCGCGGACGTGTGGGTCGGGAGCGGAGAGGAACGGTTCGATGGCGTCGTAGAGGGCCGGGCGTACGTCCCGGCATGCGTGCAGTGCGGCGAGTTCCTGCGGGTCCCGCTCGCCTCGCGTTTGTTCGCGCCAGGGCTCCCACTGCCAGTCGGTCCGCTCCCGCACCGGATCCTCCCCGTAGGCGGCCGACTCGGCCACCTGCCCCAGCCAGACGAGCAGGGCGGCCCGCAGGCTGCGGGGTGGCCCGTCGTCCCACGGGAAGTGCCCTTCGTGCTCGGCCAGGCCCGTGGGGTGGTCGAGGATCGCGGCGACGAACAGCGCCGCGGGCGCGGTGACGGTGTACAGCGAGCCCTGGTGCAGCACCCTCATGTCCAGCGCGGCCAACGCCTCGGACCTCGCTTCGGGGTCCTCGTCCACCAAAGAGCACAGGTGCGGGGGTATGTCCCCGGCGGGACCGTAGGCGTGGTGGAGGGAGCCCCAGTCCGTCTCCGACAACAGTTGCCGGGCCGCCGCCGGCAGCCCGCTCAAGATCCGCGTCAGGCGTACGACTCTCTCCTCGTCCTTCGCGCCCGGGATGGGCGGTACGCAGTCCTCGGCCGTCACTGCTGCTGGTCCACGCCGGAGTGGGGCACAGGCGCCGTGCTGCATATGTCGGCGTCGGCAAAGGCCCGACCCCACACGGCGGGGGCCTGGGCCGTCAGCAGCTCAGGGCGGCGGACCCCGCAGTATGCGTGGGCGGTTCCGAGATCACTGGTCATGGTGCCGGAGCCTAGTGAACGGCGTCGGCTGCCCTTGGCGCGCCTGAGACATGGCACCCAACCGCGGCGCACCGGGGGGCGTCAAACTTGACGGCTTGGGCCATGTGCAGCGGGCATGGGGCCCGTAGATTTTTGGGGGTACGTCGGTGGATCTGAGCTCAGTGGTCATCGCTGTGGCGGGCGTCGCGGGAACCCTGGGAGGGGCTCTTCTCACCCAGCGCGGTTCCAACCGAGCGAAGCGCCTGGAGATAGAGCTCGTTCGAGACCATGAGGAGGTCCGTGAGAACCGTGCGCTACGACGCACTTGCTACGTCGAGCTCAACCGAGATGCCCGGCAGTTCACCACCGCGCTCAACCGCCACCTGCACGTCATGAAAGAACGCGGCGTGGAGGAAGCTCACGTCGACGCCCTTGAACAGGCGAAGGATGCGCACCGCGATCGATACTCCGAAGCACAGATGATCGCCCCGGAGGAGGTGCTTGTGCGAGCCAGTGTCGTCAACCAAGCCTTGAACAGGGTCTACGGCCAGGTGAAGCGCCTGGAACGCGGCGCACCCGAACCAGGCGAAACGATGCAGACCGCGACCGAGTCGCAGTTCGAGCTCTGGGAGATGCTTCGGACCATGCGAACGGCCATGCGGCACGACCTCGGTGTCGCACAGGAGAACTGAGAGCAGGCACCCCACTCGATGCGGGCTCTCTTGACCGCAGCGATGAGGACACGACGCGACCGTCGCGTTCGCTCCTGACCACTACCCTATTCCAATACCGGTATAGTTTGACCGGTATAGTTATTGGAAGCACACGAGAGGCCCCCCATGATCGAGATCCTGAACTCCGCGCGGATCGAGCGGGCTAGGGACACCGGCGCCCTGGTCGGACACATCCTGCACACGCTGAAGCAGCGCAGCGCGGTGGGCACGAACCTGTTGGACATCGACCAGTGGGCCAAGGAGATGATCACCGAGGCGGGTGCGCAGTCCTGCTACGTCGACTACGCGCCCTCCTTCGGCCGCGGCCCCTTCGGGCACTACATCTGCACGGCCGTCAACGACGGAGTGCTCCATGGGCGGCCTCACAACTACACACTGGCGGACGGCGATCTGCTGACTCTCGACCTCGCCGTGGCCAGGGGCGGGGTGGCCGCGGACGCCGCGATCAGCTTCCTGGTGGGCAAGGCCAGGCCTGCGGAAAGCGTCGCGATGATCGAGACGACCGAACGCGCACTGGCGGCCGGCATCGCCGCGGCCAAGCCCGGGGCGCGTATCGGCGACCTCTCGCACGCCATCGGCACAGTCCTCAGCGAGGCGGGCTACCCGATCAACACCGAGTTCGGAGGCCACGGGATCGGTACGACCATGCACCAGGACCCGCACGTCGCGAACACCGGACGCCCCGGCCGCGGATATAAGCTGCGCCCCGGTCTGCTGCTCGCCCTGGAGCCCTGGGTCATGGCCGACACTGCCACCCTCGTCACCGACGCCGACGGGTGGACTCTGCGCAGCGCGACGGGCTGCCGGACCGCGCACAGCGAGCACACCATCGCCATCACCGAGACCGGAGCCGAGATTCTCACCCTGCCGGCACAGGCACGACCGTAAGGGCGCCCGCGCCACCTCCTGGACCGGGGGGGGCGACGCTGGTCGTGAGATCGCGTCTGTCCGCCCCCGCCCAACGGCGCGATCATCGACACCGGCACCAGCTCTTACCTCCTCGACTGCGGCGTCCACGCCGCCGTCGGGGCCTAATACGGACAGTCGTTCGCTTACTGTCGCGTTGCCTGGGCAGCCTCAGAGAAAGGTGCACGACGGTCGTTGGGGAGGGAGCTGAGCGCAGTGAACTGCCCTTCTTGCGGAGGCGCGGCGCAACAGGGCTCGGACGGCTCCTGGGCGTGCGGACAGTGCGGTCCCATCTCCCGTTCGGCGCCCGTGTCGTGGGGAGGATCGCGGTCGCCCCCAGAGTCGACCGTTGATTGCCCGCAGCCATCGGAGATCACGACCACGGACTGCCGCGGCTGCGGCACCCAGGTGTCGGGCATCAGCGGGCGCTACGCCTGTGGAGTGTGCGGCTGGACCAACCCGTGGGACGAGGGGCACCAGGACCTGCCGGACGCCGACGATGATCCTGACTGGCCGGGACGCGGACGGAGAATCTGAATCCCTCCTCCGGCAGGCCACACCGTCTATGCCTCTTCCGCAGGTGAGGGCGTGGACAGGCTGCGGGCGTGCTCGTGCCAGTACGCCGCGCTCTGCGAGCTCTGCTTGACCACCTGGTCGGGAGCGGAAGGAGCGGGCCAGAACTGCAGGAGATAACGGTCGGCGATGCTTCCGCCGTCCAGTATGGCCAGCTCCTGATCAACGGACAGATCCATGCCGCTTGCGCAGTAACGCACGCGGTGCGGGACCAGGGGCAGCTCCGCTGTGCACAGAGGCCCATCACCCCACGGCACGATGACCGCAGAGGTGGACGCGGGCTGGAACGGCACTTCCACGACGTCCTCCCACGCCTCGTCCAGGGGCGGCACAACGTCGTGCACCTCGACAGTCAGGCCCACGCGCCCGGTGTGCAGGCCTGTCGTCAGAAAGAGGTGGCCCGGCACGGCAGCACCGCACAGACCGTTGCTCTGTCCCCCTCGGGTCTCCGAGGTCGCGCCGTACGTCTCTGGTCGACTCTCCACGTAGAACTGCCGATAACTGACGTGAAGCTCGCCGTCGTACACCGTCTGCATGGCCACTTCCTTCGAGTCGGCTCAGCTCGCATGACCGGCCTACAAAGGGGCCCCCGTCATGTGGCTGCACGGTACGTCACGGCGGGCGCCCGGAGCCGGGTCAAGTGCGCCGAGCAGGAGCCGACTTGGGCAGTGACTCGTCGGAAGCAGCGGGGCCCTGTCGGCGGACTGCCCACAGGACCCCTACCTGCCGGGGTCAGGCCTGAGTCTTGTGGATCTTCCAGTCCGCGACGTTGGAGCTGCGGTTGAAGTACGCGTTGGTGCACAGGTCGTACTTGCCGCCGTCGGCCGTGCTGTGGTTGTTGGTCTCCAGGAAGCCGCCGTTGTCGCCGTAGAGGTTCCACAGGTGGACCACGTCGCCCGCCCTGACGTACTGGTCGGCAGGCGTGGAGGTCTGGGCGAAGATGCGCCAACGCCCGGTGCCCGCTGCGCGATCCCTGGCCTCCGAGGTGGCGACATCGAACTTGGCGCCGGCGGTCTTCTGTACGTCGGAGGCGTGGCCGTTGGTGTCGAGGTACCCGCCGTCGCCTCCGTACAGGTTGCGCAGGTACACCACGTCGCCGCTCACCACGGGCTGTCCGGCACCCTTGCCGGAGGCGGAGAGAATCTCCCACGTTCCGGTGCCCTTGCCGCGGGCGGGAGTTTCGGCGGTCGAGACCTGGTACTTGCCGCCCGAGGCGCTGCTGTGGCCGTTGGTGTCCAGGTAGCCGCCCTGCCAGCCGTTGTAGCCGTTCTGCAGGTGGATCTGTTCGCCGTACTTGAGCTCGTTCGCCATCGACTCGCTCCTTGGATGGGGGGTGCGTGTACGGACAGCCGGGCACTGCCCAGCGAGGACACCAGACATCCTGCCGATACCGGATTCATAAGGAAGGCGATGAACAAACCTGGCTAATACTCGTTTGGCACTCTTTCAGCCAGAAAAAGGCCAGCGTCAGACCAGGCTCGGCGGTCGGCGGTCGGCGGTCGGCTCCAGATCCCCACGCGCCAGAGCGAGTTGACCGGCGGCCCGCACAACCCCAGCGGGGTCGAACAGGCCGCCGTCACGCGTGCTCGGCTTCAGCCTCGGGCGGTTGCCCCTTCGACCGCGGCCGCCCGCCCGGTCTCGTCTTCCGCGGGCCGGGAGAGGCCCGGGATGACGGCGGCGACCGCGGCGGCCAGCAGTGCGACACCGCAGCCGATCATCAGTCCGACACGGAAGCCGTCCTCGGAGGCGATGGTGTGCCCACCACCCATGTCGAGGGTCATCTGCGCGAGGACCACACCGATCACGGCCGATCCGATGGTCGTGCCCAGCGAACGCATGAGGGTGTTGAATCCGTTGGCGGCAGCGGTCTCGGAGAGCGGGACCGAGCTCATGATCAGGGCGGGCATCGCGCCGTAGGCGAGGCCGACGCCACTGTTGATGACAAGTCCGACGACCATCAGGCCCCAGGCCGAACCCATGAGCATCAGGGACAGGCCGTATCCAGCGGCGATCACAAGCGCGCCCAGAACCAGGGCGAGCTTCGGACCACGGGCGTTGATGAGTTTTCCGCCCAGCGGAGACACGATCATCATCATGACGCCACCGGGCGCCATCCAGAGGCCGGCGGCCAGCATCGACTGCCCCAGGCCGTATCCAGTGGCCTCGGGGAACTGCAGGAGCTGTGGGGCGATCAGCATGAAGGCGTACATGCCGACGCCCACGAGGATCGAGGCGATGTTGGTGAACAGCACGCGCGGGCGGGCGGTGGTCCGCAGGTCGACCAGGGGTTCACGGGTACGCAGCTCGTAGAACCCCCAGACGCCGAGCGCCACGACGGCGACGGCGAACAGGCCGAGCGTGGTACCTGATCCCCAGCCCCAGTCGGCACCCTTGGATATGGCCAGCAGGAGCGACACGAGGCCGATGGCCAGCCCGATCGCGCCGGGCGCATCGAAACGCTGCCCCTTGGCTCCAGCGGGCACATCCGGAACGTAGAACCAGATCAAGGTGGCGATCATCAGCGCCAGGACCGCGGAGCCCCAGAACAGCACGCGCCAGCTGGCGTACTCGGCGACGGCTGCGGAGATCGGCAGGCCGAGCGCTCCCCCGATGCCCATGGAGGCACTGACCAGCGCGATCGAGCCGCTGAGCTTCTCGGTGGGGACCACGTCCCGCAGGAGGGCGATACCCAGCGGCACCATGCCCATGCCCATGCCTTGCAGGCCCCGCCCGACGATCATCGGCACGATCGATGAGGAGAGGGCGCAGATCACCGATCCGAGGACCAGCGGTACGGCGCAGATCAACAGCATCCGGCGCTTGCCGATCAGGTCACCCAGGCGGCCGGAGACGGGTACGCAGACACCCGCGACGAGCAGAGTGACGGTCACCACCCACGCCGCATTGGAAGACGACGTGTCCAGGATGTGTGGCAGCTCGGCGATGAGTGGGGTGACCAGAGTCTGCATGACTGCGGCCACTGTGCCGGCGAGTGCCAACGTGGTGACCACGCCGCCGGTTCGGGCTACAGGCTGGGAGGCGTTCATGACGCGAGTCCTCAGGGTGCTGGTTGGGAGAATGGATATGCATAGTACATGCACCTTGTATTATGCATACTCAATGGTCGATGCATACTCTGAGGGAGAATGCCGTTGAGCCGCCAGCTCCGCGAGGGGAGGGACGGCGGCCGACCGGAACGGAGAGGCACGAGCGCATGGACAGGGCCACGAGCGAGGTCGAGTACGAGCAGATGCTGCTCAGCCGTCACGGGCTGATGACCCGCAGAAGGGGCCGCCGCGTAGACGGCGTGATGGAACGCAGCGCCTACGTTCTCCTCAGTCGCATTCGCGTCCAGGGCCCCATGTCCATCGGTGAGCTGAGCGAGGCCTTCGACCTCGATGTCTCGACCCTTCAGCGCCAGACCTCCGCCGCCACGCGCGCCGGCCTGGTGGAGCGGATTCCTGATCCGGCGGGCGGCATGGCCCGCAAGTTCCGCATCACGGACGAGGGATCCCGCCTCCTCGACGAGGAACGTGAGGGCATGATCCGTTCCCTGAGCAAGGTCATGACCGACTGGCGCCAGGAAGACGTCTCCGCGTTCGCTCACTACCTGCGGCGTTTCAACACCGACCTCGAACGTCTCGACGGACGTCCGTGGCCACGCCCCTGAAGCACTCCCTGCATAACGTCCATTGGGGCAACTACTGTGGGCCCACCGGCTTTTGGGGTGTACGGGGTCCGCCGTCAGAGGTGGTGGCCGTTGTGTTCGGGGCCATGCGGCGCAGCAGGAAACCGGCCGCCAATGCCATGGGGAACATGAGCACCGCGTAGACCGCAGAGGGGATCGCCATCCGGGTGCTGTCCAGGAGCGAGGGGCTCAGCGCGATCGCCATCGACAGTGTCGTGTTGTGCATGCCGATCTCGAAGCAGGTGGCAACGGACTGGCGGTGATCGCCGCGGACCAACCGCGTCGCGCCGTAACCGACGCTCAGAGAGATGACGCCGAAGATGACGACGACCAGGCCGACGTCGGCGAGATATCCCAGCACGTTCTCCCGCTCGGCGACGAGGGCCACGATGATGATTCCGATGAGCGCGACCACCGCCGTCACCTTCACCACTCGGGTGGAGCGCTCGGCGAAGTCTGGACGCCGACGTCGCACCAGCATCCCGGCGGCCACCGGCACCAGTACCACGAGGAACACCTGAAGCGTCTTGTCGAAACGCAACCCCAGCGCCTCATCCGAGCCACTCATGAAGTGATCCAGGGACAGATTCACCACGATCGGCAGCGTGACGACGGCGATGACGGAGTTGATGGCGGTCAGCGTGATGTTGAGGGCGACGTCGCCACCGAAGAGATGACTGAAGATGTTCGCCATGGTGCCGCCCGGAGACGCCGCAAGCAGCATCATGCCCACCGCCAGCGCCGGCCCCAGGTCGAAGGCAAGCACCAGTCCCAGGCAGGCAGCCGGCAACAACACCAACTGACAGATCAGCGCACAGGCCACCGGCCGCGGATAGGCCGCGATCCGACGAAAGTCAGCCACGGTCAGACCGAGTCCAAGACCGAACATGATCACGGCGAGGACAGCGGGAAGCAGATAGGTGGTCAACGGTGAGTCCACCACCACAGACTCCGGGACACCGCCCGAAAAGTACACGCCCCTGACCTCGCGCCTTCCTGTGGGCGACGGGGGCGCTGCCGGGACGGCCGCTGGATCTCGTGATGCCGACCTGCGTCACGCCGCGTCGGAGCCTCGCCGGGCCATGCTCTCGACACGAACGTCGCCGCTACGCCTCCCCGGCCAAGGAGCGGGCGATGTGGAACTGCCGCTCGGCCTCAGCCGGGCGGCCTGATGCGGCGTACGTGTGTCCGAGCCGGAGGCCCGCGGTGCGGCGGCGCGCCGCCAGAATCAGCAGCGCGCCGCCCCGTCATCACCGCCGTGTCAACGCCCGAGTACGTGCCCGTAGTACAGCGCCCCCCGCAGCCCGAACAGCCGTGGCGTCAGCGCCTTGGAGCCCGACCCGGCTCCATTGGGCAGGGTCCAGACGCCGCCCGTGCTGAGGTTCTCGTCGTACTCCGCGCTGTTCTCGTTGTAGACGCCGACCGTGACATCGCCGTCCCCGTCGCCGTCGTAGTCCCCGACCGCAAGCGCCGAGCCGAACTCGTCGTTGACCTCCGCCGCCCCCGGTACCCCGGCGGAGTCCTGGTGCCAGGCCGTCGACTTGGCGGTGCCCGAGGCGTCGAGCAGACCGTCCGGGCCCGAGGTCAGCACGGTCGCCGAACCGGCCCGGTCCGCCGTCCCGATGGCCTCGGCAGGTGCGCCCGCCACCAGGTCGTCCCGGCCGTCCCCGTTGAGATCGCCCGCGGCCACCTTGATGCCGAAGTTGTCCGCGTCCTCCGCGGTGCCCGCGACGCCCGGAGTGTCCTGGCTCAAGGTGTGGTTGCGGGTGCCGAAGCCCTCGGCGCCCCCGCCTCCGTAGAACACCCGCACCTTGCCGCCCTTGGCCAGCTCGTCGGGGCCGCAGGCACCGGTGGGCCGGTCTTCCACGGCGGTGATCAGGCAGTGCCCGAGCACCAGGTCGTCCACACTGTCGCCGTCGAAATCGCCCGCGGTGATGTCGTAACCGGTGGCCGGGGACTTCCAGTACTCCTGCAGCGCCGAGCCGTTCCAGCTCCACAGCGCGGTGCGCGAGTAGTCGTTGGAGTACGCGGAGATCGCCAGGTCGGTCTTGCCGTTCCCGTCGAAGTCCCCGGCCGCCAGCCTGCCCGCGGTGCCGCCGAAGCCGGTGCGGAGCAACGACGTCAGCGGCTTGTCCTCGGTGAGCGGACCCGGCCGCAGCGCGACCTCGCCGAATTCCCCGCGGGGCAGTCCCACCGCCACATCCACGGCACCGTCCTGGGTGAAGTCACCCACGGCGAGCGAGGCCCCGGCGCCGCCGCCCCTCTGGCCCTGCGCGATCGTCCGGCCGCGTTCGAAGGCGCCGCTGGAGGAGCCGTACAGGACGACCACCGAGCCGTGGCCCGTCGCCGCCGGATCGCTGCCGACGTCCTCACCCGGCGCCCCGACCACGACATCGGTGAAACCGTCGCCGTCCACGTCGGCCGTCGCGACGGCACCGCCGAACCCGTCGTTCTTCTCGCTGGTGCCGGGCACGCCCGGGCTGTCCTGGCTGACAGACCTGGTGGAGGTGCCGGCCCCGCTCGATCCGCCGTAGAGCACGTGCAGATAGCCCGCGGACTTCTGGCCGTCGATGTCCCCTCGAGACACGCCGACCACGGAGTCCGCGTATCCGTCACCGTTGAAGTCGGGCCCCTGGCCGGCCGCCGCCGGCGCCGCGCCCGCCGTGGGGGCGAGCCCCGCCGACACGAGGACGGTGGCGGCGCCGAGCAGGGCGGCCGAAAGTCTCTTACTGCGCACAGATACTCCACATCGCAAGGTGGGAAGGTCAGTTCACGTGCTACGAGCGCAAGCGGAGGCTCAAAGCCCCAGAACCTCGCCGTACTTGATGGCGCCGTTGGGCAGCGCGAAGCCGAACGGGGTCAGCGACTTGCCCACCGGGTACGTCTCCTCGGTGCTGCTCGGCGCGAACCAGACGCCGCCCGACCGGGGCTCACCGGCGTTCTCCCCGGGTGCGCTGACCGCGGTGTCCCACAGTCCGTCGCGGTTGTAGTCGCCGACGGCCACCTGGGCGCCGAAGCGGTCGCCGGCCTCGGCGGTGCCGGGCATGTTCGCGGTGCTCTGGCTGCGGGCCAGGCCGCCGTAGGGGCCGTGCTCCGTGCCGTTCATGGTGACGTATCCGCCCGCGTCCTTCACGGTGCCCACGTCCTCGCCGGGCACGCCGACCACCAGTTCCGGACGGCTGTCGCCGTTCAGGTCACCGGCGGACAGCGCGGCGCCGAAGTCGTCGCCCTCTTCGGCGGTGCCGCCGACCTCCGGGTTGTCCTGCGTGATGCACTCGTTCTCGGTGCCGAAGTCCGCGGACTTCGAGCCCTTGAGCAGGAGCACCGCACCGCCGAGGCGGTTCTCGCAATGCGTGGTCTCCGACTCGGGATTGGGCTGTACGAGGCCGACCGCGAGGTCATCCGTGCCGTCCCGGTCGAAGTCGGCGGCGGCCAGCGCGCTGCCGCGGTCGGCGTCGGCCCACCACTGGGCGGGCTTGGCCTGGGCGTCCCAGCGCGTGATGAAGGTGCCTGAGTCCTCCATGGCCTGCCAGGTGGTGGCGAGGTCGTCCCGGCCGTCGCCGTCGAAGTCGCCGGTGGCCAGGGCGTGGGTGCGGCCGCCCATGCTGTAGCTGCGCAAGGTGGTGGGGGTCACCGGGTCCGCGGTGAGCGGGCCAGGCCTGAACCGGAGCGAGCCGCGCTCCTCGCCGTCCTCGTTGTACGCGAGGTCGGTGTCGCCGTCGCCGTCGTAGTCGCCCGTGGCGATGGTGTTGCCGATGCTGCTGAATTCGCCCCCGCCTCTGGCCACGGTGGTGCCCTTGATGTTCCACCCGGAGCCGTCCAGGACGGTGATGGTGCCCTCACTGCCGCGCTGCTCGGAGTTGAGCGTTTCGCCGCTCGCGCCGACGACGAGCTCGAAGACGCCGTCGCCGTTCACGTCGACGGGTGCCACGGAGGAGCCGAAGCGGTCGCCTGCCTCGGGCGTGCCGGGTATGCCGGCCTCAGCCTGGCTGATGACGCCGGTGGACCCGCTCGGGCTCTGCGGGCCGCCATAGATCACGCTGACGTAGCCGGCCTTGGCCTTGCCGTCCACCGTGGCGTTGGGCATGCCGACGGCGATGTCCGCGTATCCGTCGCCGTTGAAGTCGAACCGCGGAGTCGTCGTGTCCGCCGCGGCGCTCCCGGCGAGCGGCAGGGTCAGACCGGTGGCGGTGAGCGCCGCCACGACGGCGGTGGCGGCCAGGGTACGTACACGCACGGTGGAACTCCGTTGGTCAAAGGGGAAAAGCAGGGGAAGGGCTTGCGGGAATGTGACTCACGAGGCGTACGAAGGGTTGTGCGAAGGTGGCTGCTCGGTGAACACGACTTGCCGCAGGGAGAGTTCCACCTCAAGGCCCGCCGGAGTCATGCGCCACGCACGAACCAGGCCGGTCCTGGGCGCCTCACGCTCCGGACGGCAGCCCTATCCCGGCAGCCCTATGGTTGGCTGATGCACGCACGCCGTATCGACCGCCCCACCGATCTCGACGTCGCCCGGGAGTCCTATGACCAAGTGGCCGACAACTACGCCCACATGGTGGCAACGACAGGCATGGGCGACATCCGTCGCCACCCCTGGCTCAAGGCATCGATCGACGCCTTCGCCGACACCGTGGGCGACCTCGGGCCCGTCCTGGACGTCGGCTGCGGCCCCGGCACGGTGACCGGCTATCTCGCCGAACGCGGACTCGACGTATCCGGGGTGGACCTCTCTCCCCGGATGATCGAAAACGCGCGCAGGCTGTACCCGCAGTGCCGCTTCAGCGTCGCTTCCGCCACCGAGCTCGACCTCGATGAGGCATCCCTGGGCGGCGTGCTCGGATGGTGGTCACTCTTCAATCTCCCCCGCGGCGTCCTCCCGCAGGTCCTGGCTCTGTTCGCACGCGCCCTGAAGCCGGGCGGGCACTTCATCACCGCCACGCACGTCGGCGACCAGGACACGGTGCGCACCGAGGCCTACGGAGGGGTTCCCGTTCGCTGGACCACACACCAGTGGCGCCCGGAACAGCTCGTCGACCTGATCGACCGGGCCGGACTGCGCCCCGTCGCCGAACTCCGCCTCCCCGCGAGCGAGCAGGCCGGGCCGGGCGTGGTCGTGATGGCCGAGCGCCCCGCCTGAACCGGTGACTGTGCCCGCCGCCACGGGGCCGCCCGGCCGGTATTCTCCGGGGCTGAATCGCCGACGGCAGGCAGGCCGATCAGCCACGCCGGGAACATCCGGTCCGGTCCGCGCGGTTGCACGACCGAGGGGCCGGCGCCGCACGGGCGGGGTACGCGGAGGCCACCAGGCCGTCCGCCCGCCAGGGCACGGGCCCTCAGGGTCGCGGTACGTCCCGCGCACTTCACTCACCACGTATTCCTAACCGAAGGACTGTTTCATGACTGACCGGCCCTTGACGCTCATGGCAGTACACGCTCACCCCGATGACGAGGCCACCGGGACCGGAGGGGTCCTCGCGCGGTATGCGGCGGAGGGCATCCGGACGGTTCTCGTGACCTGTACCGACGGCGGTTGCGGTGATGGACCGGGGGGTGTCAAGCCGGGTGATCCCGGGCACGATCCGGCGGCCGTCGCCCTGATGCGCCGACGGGAACTCGAGGAGAGCTGCGACGTCCTGAAGGTCAGCGATCTGGAGATGCTGGACTACGCCGACTCCGGGATGGTGGGCTGGCCGAGCAACGACGCCCCCGGTTCCTTCTGGCAGACCCCTGTGGAGGAAGGGGCCGCCCGGCTCGCGGAACTCATGCGGCACTACCGGCCCGATGTCGTCGTCACCTACGACGAGAACGGCTTCTACGGCCACCCCGATCACATCCAGGCTCACCGCATCACCATGGCGGCCCTGGAGATGGTCACGCTGACACCGAAGGTGTACTGGACGACGATGCCCCGCTCGATGATGCAGCGCTTCGGTGAGACCATGCGCGAGCTCGACGAGAACATGCCTGAGCCCGACCCTGCCGAGGCCGCCGCGATGGCCGAGATCGGCCTCCCCGACGATGAGATCACCACGTGGGTGGACACCACCGCCTTCAGCGGGCAGAAATTCGACGCGCTGGCCGCTCACGCCAGTCAGGGCGAGAACATCTTCTTCCTCAAGATGGGCAAGGAAAGGTTCGGCGAGCTGATGGGCATGGAGACCTTCGTACGCGTCAAGGACGCCACCAGCTCCGCCGTACCCGAGAACGATCTCTTCGCCGGACTGCGCTGACCCGCCTGCCCGGCCAGGGCCGCCGACCGCCGCAGGCGCCGACACCGGTGGCGGGCGTCAGCGGGTGAGCGTGGGCCAGGGGACGTCGGTCTCGACGGCGGCTGTGTAGTCGATGCCGGGGACGGAGAAGCCGTAGAGGCGGCGGACTTCGTCATTGAACCAGTCGAGGTCGGCGAGTCCGTTGATGGTGTTGCTGGTGGCGGCGCTCCAGCGTTCGACGACGGCACGCTGCACCGCGGGGTCGAGTTCCCAGGTGTCCAGACGGACCCGGCCCTCGTCGTCCAGATCGAGGGGGCGGGCACCGGTCAACTGGTCCCACAACTGCACCAGTTGATCGATCGGCGCCACCATGGCATCCCCCAGGACGCCACGCAGCAGGCCGAGGTACAGGGCGATACCGGGGATGGCGGTCGAGGACTGAGTGACGGCAGCGGCGTTGACCGAGGTCATGGCCCGTCCGCCAAGCGTCTTGGCGAGGCGCTCATGCAACGAGCGTGCGGTGGCCTCCAGATGGGACTTCGCGGCGCCGATGGTGCCCTGCCGGTAGATCGCCGCGGTGAGGGGCGAGCCGATGTAGGAGAGGGCAGCGGTGGTGAAGCCGTCGGCGAGAAGGGACCGGTCGGCCAGGAAGGTGATCCACCGTTCCCAGTCGGCGCCGCCCATCACCGCCACGGTCTGTTCGATGTCGTCGCCCTCGGCCGGTGCGGTGGTGACCTCTTTCACCTCCGGGGCACCGTCCTCGTCGAAGACCAGTGTCTTGGTGGTGTGCGGGGAGGCGATCGGCTTGAGGACGGAGGCGTACGCGGTGCCGGTGTCGGGGTCGGTGCGGCGAGGCGCGGCCACCGAGTAGATCAGGAAGTCGAGTCGTCCCCCGAACCGCTCGGCGAGGAGGACGGCAACCTCCTCCTTCACCGAGTCGCTGAACGCATCGCCGTTGAGGAAGACCATGTCCCGCCCGTGCTGTTGGGCGAGCCGGGCGGTGGCAGCGGTGCGATACCAGCCCGCGGTACCGGTGCGCCGCGCGGGCGCCTTCTCCAGGCACACGCCGATGCCACGGATGCCGACACGGGCCAGGCCCGCGACCGTCGCCGCCAGGCCGTACCCGGCCGACGAGCCGATGACCAGGGCCACCGGCCCTTCGCCCCCAACTGAGGCCGGGGCGGGTACGGCCTGCCACATCTCATCCACCAGCTGCCGGCAGCCACCAGGATGGGAATCGAGGAACAAGAAGCCCCGGCTCTTGGGCGCAATGACACGTTCGCTCACGGTGTGGTCCCCCAGGTGTCGTCATGGACAAGCATGCGGCGACCGCCCGGCCGCCGCGTCCTGCAAGTCTGCGGCCACGCAGCGGAGCAAGGTGATCTTGACCGGCACAACGATGCCCCACCGGGCTTGGAGGGTTCCACCAGCTCTGACCACTGCCCTGTTGGAGTGGTGCTTCCGTAGGATCACGTCATGACTGACGATGCTCCGCTCACCCGGGAATCATTCCGGCGCCTCCATCCGATCAGCACGCCTCGGCCCGTTTCCCAGTTGCCGGAGCGTGTCTGGACCGACGAGGAATGGGACCAGATCCGGCGCGGATATCGAGCCCGGGACATGGATGAGAAGTGGAACGTCTTCGCTGAGGACAACAGCCTCTTCCTGCACCGGAGTTGGACCGGCCTTGGGGTCTACGAGGCGCACTTCTCCCCCACCACTGGCGGAAGGAGGATCACCTCCGCTGCAGTGGAGGCCGATCCGGAGCGCTATCGGAGCAAGGGCGACGAGTACGACTGCCTGATGCTGGAGCTGATCATCAGTGCGATCGTCCTTGGCGAGGCAGCTGCCGAACTCCGGTCCGGTCTGGTGGAGTTGTCTGCTCGGTCCTCAGGTGAGAGCGAGGTTTCTTCGGGTGTGGTGCAGCACAGTGTTCTTGGGTTGCGCTCCGGTTCGTAAGGTCTGCACGCAAGCGCCACAGTGCTCGCCTACGTGAGGCCACCGTTGCTCATCAGCAGCTGGCCGTTGATCCATTCGCCTTCCCGGGAGCACAGGAAGTCCACCAGGTGCGCGGTGTCCTGCGGCGTGCCCAGGCGGCCGAGCGGGGTGCTGCGCACGCAGTGCTCCCGGACCTCCTCGGGCATCCAGCCGGTGTCGACCGGCCCGGGGTTGATGGCGTTGGCTGTCACGCCGAGGTGGGCGAGCTCGTGGGCGGCGGCCAGCGTAATGCGGTCCAGGGCGCCCTTGCTCGCCCCGTAGGGCAGGTTGCCGACGGTGTGATCACTGGTGAGGCTGACGATCCGGCCGGTCCCCCGTTCTGCGGCGAAGCGGCGTCCGAACTCGCGGATGAGCAGCCAGGGGGCGCGTGCGTTGACGGCGAAGTGCCGGTCGAAACTTTCGACGCTGGTGTCGAGCAGTCCGGAGTCGACAGACTCGCAGTGGCTCATGACCAGCGCGGTGACATGGCCCATCCGCTGTTCGACCTCGTCGAAGACGCGGGCCGGGGTGTCCGGGTCGGCGAGGTCCGCCTCGATCGCGATCGTGGACGCTCCGTGTTCGGCCAGGGCTTGACTGATCACTTCGGTCGCTCCTGGCTCGCTGCCCCAGCTCATGCGGGCGTCGTACGGAGTCCAGTAGGTGAAAGCGATGTCCCAGCCCGATGCGGCCAGGCGACGGGCGATGCCCGCACCGATACCGACGGTGCGGCCCACCCCGGTGACCAGGGCGAGCGGGCGGTCCGCCGCAGCGTCCTGTCCGTGAGCGGGATGGTCATGATCGATGTTCGTCATCACGGTCCGGAATGCTTCACGAACCGACACGGCGGGGTCAATCGTTTTCCTACGATGTCGGCAGAAGGCGACGACAGCGTGGGTGCGCGCACATGGGGCGCATGCACGGATGCGACCCCTTCGAGCCTCGGGGGACTTTCGAGCCGTCTAAGATGCATCGGCTCAGGCCCGGTTCTACCCAGCGACACACACCCCTCGGCCTCCAGGACGGGAGCCCCGCATGTCCGAGCAGCAGATCCCGCGCACGTCCGAGCAGCCAAACCCCCGCATCTCCATGTCCGCCGAGGAGATCGAGGCAGCCCACCTCGTCGCCCCGCCCAAGCTCAACGGCCAGATCGCTCTGCGAGACTACGACCCATGCTGGCCTCTGATCTTCGAATGGGAAGCCGCGCGGATACGTGAGCATCTCGGCCGCCTCGAGCACCGGCTTGAGCACGTGGGCTCTACTGCCGTCCCGGACCTTCCCGCCAAGCCGGTCATCGACATGCTCTTGATCGTCCCCGACTCTGCCGCCGATGCCTCCTACGTGCCCGCCCTGGAGGCGCTCGGTTTCGAGCTCGTCATACGCGAGCCCGATTGGTACGAGCACCGCGTTCTGCGCAAGTACGACCTTGACCCGAGTGCCGCTACGGCCAACCTGCACGTCCTGTCAGCGGGCTGCCCTGAGGCCGACCGCATGCTGCTCTTCCGCGACCGGCTGCGCAAGCACGGCGGGGACCGCAAGCTGTACGGCGACACCAAACGCTTCCTGTCCCGGCAAAAGTGGGAGTACGTGCAGAACTACGCGGACGCCAAGTCCGAGGTGGTCGCCGGAATCCTGGAACGAGCGACGGCCGAGAATGCCACAGATGCCGGCACATGACCCTCGGTGCACTCCACCGGTGTGCAATGGGAAAAGGCCAGGGCCCGGACCGCGTCGCGGTCCGGGCCCTGCCCCGTGCTGTGCCGCCCTGCGGCGGCGGTGTGTCAGCTCTGTGCGGCCTCGTCGGCCGTCTGTCCTGCGTCCCCGGCAGCCTGTGTCTTCTCGCGCATCTTGCGCACCAGCTCCGCCTTCTGGTCGGCGGCGCCCTGGCGATCGAGGTTGCGGTGCGGACCGTTGTTCTGCCGTTCGGCGCGGGACAGCTTCTTGCGCTTGCCGCCGCCCATGCCCACGGGGTTATTGATGTTCTTGCTCACGGGTTCTCCCGGGATGATGTGAAGTGATCTACGGATTCAACGGTGGGGGACGGGCGCGGCGACGTCCTGGGACGTCAGCAGGGGCCCATCACGCTCTCACTCGTAAATCGGCGTCTGGAAGAACATGACCTAGACGTTACCCGGTTCCGGCGGCCCCGCACACCAAATTTTTGGTCGCCCTGCGTCAACCGGGCCTCCGTCAAGCGTCGACGGCCCGGTTGTTCCCCGCTGTGATGGGATGATCGAACTCCGCCGTCAATCCGCCCGGAGGCCGACGTGACGTCTTCGCACCCGTCCCTGACCCATGCCTTGGCCGAGGCCTTGGTCGAGGCCTTGGTCGATGTCCTGTGGTTCATCGACGGCAGCGACGACGAGCAGATGGATCCGGATGACGCGGTCAAGGTGCTTGAGGGCGTCGCCCACGTGGTCAGCACGCTGCCTGGTGATCAACGACGAGAGCTGATCGAGCTGGTCGGGGAGATGGCAGCCGCCGAGACCAACCCGGGCCGTCGCGCGTTCCTGGCAGAGTTCCCGGAGGGTTTCGGGTTGATCGACGAGGCGTCCTGAGCACTTCCTGACGTGTCGGAGGAGTGGCTCAGCGGGCGCGGCCGCGGCCCTCGTGGACGTACCCGGTGACGATCCCTACGCCGGTCCGGGATTCTTGCGCTCCTTGGCATGGAAGCGCGCCTTCTTCTGCCGATTTCCGCAGGTGTTCATGTCACACCATCTGCGGGTGCGGCTCTGACTGGTGTCGAAGAAGGCGGCTTGGCACGTCGGTGATGCGCACAAGGCCATTTTTCCGTCTCGCTCCCCCGCGATGATGCTGATTGCATCAGCGGCGATCACACTGAGGGCGTCTTCCACGCAGGAAGCCGAGCTGAGCTGCCATCGACGCTTGCCTTCAGGCGTCAAGATCGCCGCGGCACGCCCCTGAACGCTGCAGTCATTGATGACTTGGACAGCGGGTGCGGGCAGAGCGTCCTGGACCGCGGCCGCCGTCGCGACGGCGTGAATCGACTCCCGCAGTTTCCGGGCGAGTTCGAGCTGGGCGGTGGTGCAGGAACTTACGGCCAGGCCGCTCACTGCCAGCCAGTCGACGAGTCGGTGCGGCGTGGGAATGCGTTCCACGGCATCACCACAACGCTCCGTCAGAGTCGCGGTGAAGCTGGTCGCCAGGACCTTACCGAGGCGAAAGTCTGGGAACTCGGCACGCATGGAACCACCTTAGCAGGTTGCGGCCGAACCTTGAGGGCTGCTAGAACCGTCTAAGCCGGTTCGCGCCGGATTCGCCGGACGCACCATGACCAGGAGGTCTCATGAACCGTCCAACCAGGGACGTGCAAGCCTTTGAAGCCCACGCGACTGACGCCGACCTCGACGATCTGCGCGCGCGACTGACCGCGGCGCGCCTGCCGGAGACCGAGACGGTCCATCGCGCCGCGCCCGGCGCTCACCGATGGGCCCAGGGAGTCCCTCTCGTCGACGTCGTGAACTACTGGCGCACGGAGTACGACTGGCGGTCGTTCGAAGCGCGCCTCAACCAGATCGGCCAGTTCCGCACGACCATTGACGAGGTGGGAATTCACTTCCTGCATCGCCGGTCCGCGCGCGCGGATGCCACTCCTCTGGTCATGACGCACGGGTGGCCGGGCAGCATCGCCGAATTCATCGATGTGGTGGATGAGTTGGCAGATCCGAAGGATGCGGACGCGCCGGCGTTCCACGTCGTGGTCCCGTCGTTGCCAGGCTTTGGCTACAGCGACAAGCCGGCCACCACCGGGTGGGGCATCGAGAAGATCGCGGGCGCGTGGGTGGAGCTGATGGGAAGGCTCGGCTACGCCAAGTTCGTGGCCCACGGCGGCGACTGGGGCGGTGTGATCACCACGGTCCTCGGCGGCAGGTTCCCTGCGCATGTTCTCGGCATCCACACAACGACCCCGCAGGCGCCGCCCGGGTTGACGACGGACGGGCTGACGGCGGCCGAACGCACATGGACCGAGGAAACCCGCGCTTTCTGGGACGGCCCCCGCGCGGCGTACGCGAAGCAGCAGGCGGCCCGGCCGCAGACCATCGGCTATTCGCTCGTCGACTCACCGGTCGGGCTTCTCGCCTGGATCCTTGACAAGTTCGCTGAGTGGACCGACACCGAGGACAGCCCGTTCGAGACGGTTCCCATGGACCGCGTTCTTGACGACGTCACGCTGTACTGGCTGACGCGGACCGGAGCGTCGTCGGCCCGTATCTACTACGAGAGCCACGACTCGCTCGACCCCGAACTGCGGGTCGACGTCCCGTCGGCCATCAGTGTGTATCCCCACGACATCGAGAAGTGCCCGCGCCCCTGGGCACAGGAGCGGTTCCGGCAGATCGTCCGGTGGAGGTCACCCGAAAGCGGGGGGCATTTCCCGTCGCTGGAGGTTCCCGAGTTCTTCGTCAAGGATCTGCAAGAGGGCCTCGCGGCGGTACTGGCCGCTGGTCGATGAACGCGGCTGGGTGAGCGCACCGATGGTCGGCCCAAGGCCCCGCCCCTGTGCTTCGCCGCGTTCGGAGAAGCCTCTCGCTCACAAACGGCGTGGCGGACTGTTGCGGATGGCTGAACGGCGGGCCCACAGGGCGCAGGCCAGCAGCACCAGGCCGGCGAAACAGTAGGCCCATGCGTTGGTGCTGCCCCTGGCGGCGCCGACGGCCCAGGCAACCGACCAGATGGAGAGCAGGACACACAGGGCGGTCCAGGCCAGCGTCCACATCTGGTTGCGCGCCGCGAGACGCTGCGGAGTACCTCGTTCCATATCGCCCATGTCAGGCGATCCACGATGCTCGTCATGAGTCGTCATGAGTTGCCGGATGCCCCCAATGGGCCGAGTGAACCGTCCATGTGCCGCCACCGCGTACGGGGATGGAGCGGGCCCCCAGGGGCACCCCCCGTCGGACACCCCTTGCCGCCCGGCCGCGCCGCGGCGAAGTGAACTGGACGCGGCCCGGGCCCTGTTCTCACCGACCCGAGAGGCAGCGGCGGCCATCGGCGTCGCCAATGGGCGGACAAATGACGGATGTTGACGTCCCGTTGACGTGCGCCGCTCGTCCCGCCACGCTCGGACTGCACGCGCGCATCCCCCCATCCCCCCCTCACTGGAGTGCTCTGATGACCAGACGCACCGCACGACTCATCCTTTCTCTTGTCATGCTCATTGCCGCCACGCTGGGCGGCGTCATCGCTACTGCCGGAACCGCCCAAGCCGACACCTGCTACACGTGGTCGCGCACCTTGTCCCAAGGGGCATCGGGCGCCGACGTGACGCAGTTGCAGATCCGGGTGGCGGGTCACGCCGGCAACGGCGGCGTACTCGCCATCGACGGCGCCTACGGACCGGCGACGACTGCCGCGGTCAAGCGATTCCAGTCCGCCTACGGACTGGGCGCCGACGGCGTCGCCGGTCCGGCGACATTCAGCAAGATCTACGAGCTCCAGGACAACGACTGCACACCGATCCACTTCACGTACGCCGAACTCAACACCTGCAACAGCACCTGGGCGGGCGGCGCGGTGAGCGCGAGCACCGCGAAGTCGAACGCGTTGCGCACCATGTGGAAACTGGAGGCATTGCGGCACGCACTCGGCGACCAGCCCCTTCGCGTGACCAGCGGCTTCCGCTCGCATGCCTGCAATGACGCGGTCGGCGGAGCAGCCGGCAGCCGCCACTTGTACGGAGATGCGGCCGATCTCGGCTCGGGCCCGCACTCGCTGTGCCGACTCGCCCAGCAGGCCCGCAACCACGGCTTCAACGGAATTCTCGGCCCCGGCTATCCGGGGCACAGCGACCACACCCACCTCGACCACCGCCCCAGCCGCTTCTGGTCGGCGTCGAGCTGCGGCATCTGATCGCACCGGTGGGCGCACCCGACCTACACGGGGGCGCCTGCCGTTCAACTCGCTTTGGACGCGCGGCAGTTCATTGACTTCGGCGCGGATCCAGCTGCCCCCGGATCGCTCTGTGGCACTACGCCGAAGGCAGCGCGCAGGCGGCTCAGGAAGTGCTGGCGCGTACCGCCGTGGTCGCGAGGGTGGTGTAGTTCATCAGGAACCGTCCACCCAGTACGTCGATGGCGTCCCCGACCGCGTCCAGTACCTCGGCCAGTTGATCGGGACGGAGTCGGGTGAGGCCGCCGGTGGTGGGGAGCAGGTCCAGCCACTGGTCGCGCGTGTAGGTCTGCTCCCAGTCGAAGCGCCACTGTTCGGGCTCGTCGAACTGCCCGGTCTCGCGGATCTTGTCGGCGAACCGCGCGTATCCCGCCTGATAGACATCGAGCGGACGCCGGGCCGACCGGGCCGGTCCGGCGTTGAACGGTGAGTCGGGTGCCACCCGGCGGTAGGCGGCGGCGAACGGTTCTGCCACCTCGGCAGGCGGCTCGTACACATGGCCGAAGATCGCAAGGCGGCCCCGTGGGTGCAGCACATGCGCGGCCTTCATGGCACCGGCCACCGGATCCATCCAGTGCCATGACTGGGCGGCGATGACCGCATCGAACGTCCGGCCGGCCGGCTGCCAGGCTTCAAAAGTGGCCACCTCGACCCGCAGGCCATGGGCTCGCGCGTGGTCCGCCATCCGCGCGTCCGGCTCGACGCCGAGCACAGTGCAGCCGGCGGCCTGGAACTGGCGGGCCGCGATGCCGGTGCCGCAGCCGACGTCGAGCACCTCGAGCGCATCGGCCTTGGGGGCACCGACGATGATCCGCGCCACCAGCGCATCGGGGTAGCCGGGCCGGGCATGGTCGTAGCGTTGCGCGTCCGCGCCGAACGACTGGGCCATCCGCCGGGCTTCATGTGGCTCGGCGGGGGACGGCTCCGGCTGCTCTCGAGGTAAAGTGGGCATGCGCCCACTCTAGTGGGCGCATGCCCACTAGGCAACGGTCGCCCGGCGGGCAGTCGAATCGAGAGGATCTGTCAGTGCCGACTGGGGTGCATCTTCGCGATGCCCGGCAGCAACTGTTCGAGGCTGCCGAACGCGTACTGCTGCGAGACGGGCCGAACGGGCTGACCAGCCGCGCCGTCACCGATGAGGCGGGCTACGCCAAGGGCGTCCTGCACCGGCACTTCACCGACTTCGACGCCTTCCTCACCGACCTGGTGCTCGACCGGGCCGCGCAGCTCGAGGCGCAGGCGAGCGCGCTGCGCGAGTCCGCCGGCACCGGCACGGTGGCCGACAACCTCACTGCCGCGCTGACCACTGTGTTCGGACCGATTCCGGTGGCGATCATCCCGCTCATCACCTTCCGGGACGAGTTGCGCGCCCGGCTGCGACAAGCCAGACCCGGCGGCGGCATCGCGATCCTCGCCCAGGCCACGACGGCGGTTTCGGGCTATCTGGGCGACGAGCGTGCGCTGGGCCGTATCGCGGCCGACGCGGACATCGACTCGCTCACCCTTTCCCTGGTCGGTGGCGGACATCTCCTGTTCGCCGACCGCGACCCCGGTCCGCCGTCCACCGCGGCCGTCAGCAAACTCGTGACTGCGATCATCAGTAATGTCGTCATCCGGAAACCGGCCTGAGGCCTTTCCCAGGGGTGTGGTGAGCGACGGGGTGAGCGCCGTCAGGCCGTGGCTGATTCCAGGGCTGCCGTTTCGAGGATGGTCTGGACGAAAGCGCGCAAGGCCGGGGTGTTCGCCGCGGCCGGCCACAGGAGGCCGTACTCCACCGGCGGGGCGTCGCTGAAAGGCACGTAGGCGATGTCCGGGCGGGAGTAGTAGTGCGCCGCGCGCGCACTGGTCGGGGAGACCCCCTTGCCGGCGGCGACCAGGGTGAGCACTTCCTGCCAGGCGGTGGTTGACGGGCCTCGGGGAATGGGCCTGCCCTGCGGTGTGTGGTGCGGGTAGTGCAGGTCGAGGAAGTACCGGGGCTGGTCCGTGACCGTGATCAGGGGGGCCTCGGCAAGGTCCTCCAGGGAGACCGTCTCGCGCTCGGCGAAGGCGTGGCCGGCGGGGACGATCAGTGCACGAGGCTCGCTGAAGAGGACGGGACCGTTGACGATGTCGGGCTCGTTGATCGGCAGCTCGATGAGCTGGAGGTCGCGGCTGCCGTCGCGCATCGGGCCGATCGGATCCAGCAGGGGCGAGTCGTAGATGTGGATCCGGCAGTCAGGGTGGCGGGCACGGAAGGTGTCGGCGGCCGTCACGATGAGATTGCCGCACCACGCGGTGGCGTAGCCGACATGGAGCTCCCCCGCGATCCCCCGTCCTGCGGCGGTCGCGGCGGCCAGCGCATCCTGGATGTGCTGATAGCCGACGGCGAGGCCGTCCCTGAGCTGTGCGCCGATGGGCGTCAGTTGCACGTTGCGGCTGGTGCGCTTGAACAGTTCGGCGCCGATGACGCGTTCCTGCTTCTTGATGGCCTGGCTGACGCGGGCCGGGGTGACGTGCAATCGATCCGCCGTGCGGCCGAAGTGCAGTTCCTCCGCCAGGGCCAGGAAGATCTCTATCTCCCGCAGCTCCACGCTCCACGCCCCCGCATCATGAACCGCTGTGTTAAGTACCGTTGCAGGATACGGCGTTGATCCGCCCTCCCGCGTTGCCGATGCTTGTCCGTGAGACAGACGGCTGCACGGAAGGAGCTCAGTGCATGAACATCATTGCGTCGGCGGTGCTGCTGACCGTCGACGACCCTGCGGCCTCGAGCCGGTTCTTCACCAGCCATCTGGGGTTCCGGGAGGTGCTGGTGGCCGAGAGCGCCATTCACCTCTCCCGCGATGACTCGGCCACCGATCTCGTCGTCCTGGAAAGCAGACCCACGCCGCGAGAGCGGATGCGGGAACGGGAGGGGCACGGGCAGTCGGGCCCGCAGACCGAAGCGCAGGTGTCCTTCACGGTCACCGATCTCGCCGCCGAACACGAGCGACTGTGGCGGGAAGGGGCACGGATCACTGCGCCGCTGCGCCAAGAGCCCTGGGGTGAGTGGGTCATGCAGCTCACCGACCCCAACGGCGTGGTGATCCAACTCGTGGAGTGGGTGCCACCCGCCGGCGCCTGACGGTGCCTCAACTACCTTGCAGGGGCTGCTCGCTGTGACCGCCACACGCTCTGCAGCCTCCCCGGACGCCCCCATGACCTGCCTGCACGCCTCAGCCACGACGCACTTCATCCCTCGCACCTACAGCCTTCGAACGGGAGGGCCTCATGCCTTCACCTGTCATGCCCACAACCAGCAACACGACCGGCAACACAACCAGCGACACGACCAGCAACGCGTCCCGACGGGGCGGCGAGCACCCGTCGGCCGCTGCCATCCGCGCCGCCGGACTGCACAAGTCGTACGGCGACAAGACCGTCCTCAACGGCATCGATCTGACCGTCCCGGCAGGGTCCGTGTTCGCGCTGCTCGGCCCGAATGGCGCCGGCAAGACCACAGCCGTGAAGATCCTGTCCACGCTCATCGCCTCCGACGGCGGGCAGGCCCTGGTCGCCGGTCACGATGTCGCCATCGATCCGCAGGCCGCGCGAGCCGCCATCGGCGTGACCGGCCAGTTCTCCGCGGTGGACGGGCTGATCACCGGCGAGGAGAACATGCTCCTGATGGCCGACCTGCATCACCTCTCCAAGAGCGAGGGGCGCCGGGTCGCCGCCGAACTCCTGGAACGCTTCGACCTGGTGGAGGCGGCGAAGAAGCCCGCCTCGACCTACTCCGGCGGCATGAAACGCCGCCTGGACATCGCCATGACGCTGGTCGGCAGCCCGCGGATCATCTTCCTCGACGAACCCACCACCGGCCTCGACCCCCGCTCCCGCCACAACATGTGGCAGATCATCCGCGAACTCGTCTCCGACGGCGTCACCGTCTTCCTCACGACCCAGTACCTGGAGGAAGCCGACGAACTCGCCGACCGCATCGCCGTCCTGAACAACGGCAAGATCGCCGCCGAAGGCACCGCCGAGGAGCTCAAGCGGCTCATCCCGGGCGGCCACGTACGCCTGCGCTTCACCGACCCGGCCGCCTACCGGTCCGCCGCTCTCGCCCTGCGTGAAGCCCACGCGGACGACGCGGCGTTGGCGCTGCAGCTCCCCAGCGACGGCAGCCAGCGCGAACTGCGCTCCCTCCTGGACTGGATGGACTCCGTCGGCGTAGAGGCGGACGAGCTGACCGTGCACACCCCCGACCTCGACGACGTCTTCTTCGCCCTCACCAGCACCGAAGCCGTCCCCCACCAGTCCAAGGAGAACGTCCGATGAGCTCCCTCTCCCTCGCCGTCCGCGACTCGAACACGATGCTGCGCCGCAATCTGCTGCACGCCCGGCGCTACCCCTCCCTCACCCTGAACCTGCTGCTCACCCCGATCATGCTGCTCCTGCTCTTCGTCTACATCTTCGGAGACGTGATGAGCACAGGCATCGGAGGCGGCGAGGCCGACCGCTCCAGTTACATCGCCTACATCGTCCCCGGCCTGTTGTTGATGACCATCGGCAGTACCACCATTGGCACCGCGGTCTCGGTCTCCAACGACATGAGCGAAGGCATCATCGACCGTTTCCGCACGATGGCCGTCCACCGCGCTTCGGTGCTCATCGGTCATGTGGCCGGCAGCGTGCTGCAGTCGGTCATGAGCGTCCTCGTGGTGGGCGCCGTCGGGGTGGCCATCGGTTTCCGCTCCACCGACGCCACGGCTCTGGAGTGGCTGGCGGCGATCGGACTGCTCGCGCTCTTCTCCTTGGCCTTCACCTGGATCGCGGTCGGCATGGGTCTGGTCAGCCCGAACGCCGAAGCGGCCGGCAACAACGCGATGCCGCTGATCCTGCTGCCCCTCCTGTCCAGCGCCTTCACCCCGGTGGAATCCATGCCCGGCTGGTTCCAGCCCATCGCCGAGTACCAGCCCTTCACCCCGGCCATCGAGACCCTGCGCGGCCTGCTGCTCGGCAGCGAGATCGGCCACAACGGCTGGCTCGCCGTCGCCTGGTGTGTGGGCCTCGCGGCTCTCGGCTGCTTCTGGTCGACCTCCACGTTCAACCGCGGACGCAAGTAGCTGCCTTGACGACACGGGTCACCTACCGCCGGTGCCAGAAGCCGGAGGGCACACCCCGGTATCAGGAGTCTCACCCGCCCCCACAGAACCCGGTGCCGTGAACCTGGGGCCAACCACCGGTGAACTCCGTACAACCAGCCCCGCCCTTCGACGGTCACACCAGACAGACCCGCAGCCCGTCGACGAGTGGGAGCCACCGTGCCACACAGCCGCCGCATCCTGACGTACGCCATCGCGGCCGCTGCTGCGGCCACCGCCGGGTTCGTGTTCCCGCCCGGCGCCACCGCTGCCGCACCCCGTACCGCCACGAGCGACTTCAACGGAGACGGCTTCGCGGACCTGGCCGTCGGCGTCCCGGACGGAACCGTGGCCGACCAGGCCAAGGCCGGGTACGTGAACGTCGTCTGGGGCGGACCGAAGGGCGTGGGCGCCCATGGAAGCATCCGTGTCACCCAGGCCACGCCGGAGGTTCCCGGCTCCCCGGAGGCAGGTGACCGCTTCGGCGCATCCGTGACCCTGACCGACCTCAACGGCGACGGCATCGCCGAACTGCTCGCCGGTGCTCCCGGCGAGGACGTCACCGACCGCGGCACGGACGCGGGCATGGTCATTGCCGTAGGCGGCTCGAAGACCGGGCCGGGACCGGGCTCGACCGTCCTGACCGGACCGTCTCCATCGGCCGCCTACGGCACATCGGTCGCCGCGGCCAACCTGACCGGCGGCGACAACAAGGCGATCGTGGTCGGCGGCACGGACAAGGTCGTCGCTCGTGTCATCGTGGGTGAGGACAGCATGGTCACCACCGTCGTCGCCGCCCCCATGGGCGGCCGCGCGCCCGTCCTGGCCACCGGTGATTTCGACAGCGACGGCACGGCGGACCTGGCCGTGGCGTACTGGACCGCGGGCGTCCCCAACACGCAGTCCCACGTACGGCTGTGGAAGTGGGACCCCGACGCATCCGAGATGGCAAAATTCTGGAACACGGACAACGCCGGTGTGACCGCCCTGGCCGCCGGCGACTTCGACGGCGACAGCCACGAAGACCTGGCGCTCGGTGAATGCCGTGAGATCGCCGACGAGAACATCGACGACCCGTGCGGCCCCGAAGGCCTCGCCAAGGGCGGCGGCATCCACGTTCACTACGGAAGCCCCGCCGGCGGCTCCTTCGGCACCCGTGCCCAGACCCTCAACCAGGACACCGCGGGCGTGCCGGGGGCGGCCGAGGACGGCGACCGCTTCGGTGCCTCCCTCGCCGTCTCCGACGTCAACCGCGACGGACGCGACGACCTGATCGCGGGCGCTCCCGGTGAGAGCATCGGAAGCGAGGCGGGGGCGGGCGCCGCGTGGCTGCTGCGCGGCGGCGCGCAAGGCCTGGTCGACGCGAAGGGCGCTGCCAGTTCCCTCTCCTGGAACCAGGACACGTCCGCTGTCCCGGGCGTCGCCGAAGCGGGAGACGCCTTCGGTGCGGCGGTCGCCGCGGGCGATCACGACGCCGACGGTGTACCGGACGTCACGGTCGGATCCCCGGGCGAGAACGCCTCCCTGGGCGCCGCTTGGCTCTTCCCCAAGGGCGCGGCCAGTGGTTCGGCGGCCTTCTCCCCCCGCACGCTCGCCCTCCCGTACCTCGCGACGGCTCAGAAGTACGGAAAGCCGCTGAGCAGCCACTGAACGCACGACAGGCGCCGTGGGCGCAGTGGCTGCTGACGGGCCGGGCCGGGCCGGAGCCGTCGGCCCGGTCCGCTATGTGTGGTCGGGAGCCTGCTGGATCGGGTGCAGTACGACCTGCTGCTGCTCCGGCGCCCAATCAGCTCCGTCCTGGAGTTCGATCGCCGCGGCAACGAACTTCTCCGTGTCGAGGCGATACGAGCCGTCCTCGGCAGGCTCTTCCTGCATCAAGGCTTGGGTGACCGGTACGGAGACGTAGGCCTCCTCCACCGTCGTGCGCTGCAACCGAACCGAGATCGAATAACTCGTCATGACTCTCCCAAGGGGTAAGCAGAGCGACCGCGCCCCGACATCGTTGTCGAGGGCGCGGCCTGGGCGGATCGCCATGGCCTCAGGGGAGGTGGCGAGCCCCGGGGCAGTACCGCGCGCCGGAGCGAGCGGCCGTCCTACGGCGTGTAGACGGCGTCACTGCCGTACAGCTCCCTGGTGAACGCGGAGACGTCGGCGCTGCGATCGGTGCCGTCGAGGTTGTACGTCAGATAGACGCCGTATCCCCCGCTGACGGTGCGGCGGGCGAGGTCGGCGGCTGTGCTCTGCGAAGTCCGGCCGATCTCGACGGCCGCCGGCGACAGCTTCGACTTGGGCAGGGCGATGGCGGGGACCTGCCAGGTGCCGTAGTACGGGTTCCAGGCGTAGTCGAACTTGGAGGAGATGTCGACGCCGCCGTAGGAAAGGCGGGATGCGGCCGGGCCGATGTTGTAGAGGCTGATGATCTTGTCGGGCATGTTCGCGCGCAGTGCCGTCACCAGGTGCACGAACGAGCTGGCGTTGGGCTGGCCGGTGCCGTTGTTGCCGTACTCGGCGTACTCGTCGTCGAAGTCGATGCCGTCGAGACCGTACTTGGTCACGGTGTCCGACATCTGCTTGGCGAACGCCGAAGCGGCCTGCTGGGACGGGAAGTTGGCGAATCCGGCGCCCTGGTGGTTTCCGAGGACCGAGAGGACGACCTTGATGCCCTTCTGCTGCAACGGCCGTATCTGCGTGTCAGCGTTGTCGAGGACGCGCTGCACGTTCTCGTTGAAGTGCAGGTACGCGGCCTTCTTGCTCGTGTCGTAGTTGATGTTCGCCGCGAAGATCACGGCTACGTCGAAAACGTTGTCACCGCCGTCGGCGAGCTTGTACTTGCCGACGTTGAGCATGCTGTTGTTGTTCACCTCGACGTACGCCACCGAGGTCGGCCCCTGTTTCGCGGAAGTGGGGGCGGGCGCGGGGGCCGCTGCCGCGCCGGTCGTGGCGGTCGCGCCGAAGGCGAGGGCAGCGACGGCCGAGAGCGCGAGCGCGGCGGTCCGCACTCTGCTCCGTACCAGAGTGAACATCGTTGATCGGTCTCCCATCGCACGGTCGGCGCCCGACTTGTTCGGAAGCGCCGAGTGAGCTCCCCGATCTTTTCGCTCCCGTGACCGAATCCCCAGAATGGTGCGCGAACTCTTCACGACTCCCACCCATGACGTGCCACAACCCGGCGCACGGGCAGGCAGGTTGGTGCAGGCACTCCGCAGCCGAGGACCGCGCACCACGTCGCTCGGTGCCGCGTAAGCAGGCCGGTGGCACCCCCCGTGAGGAGCCGCCGGCCTGCCGGTGGACGCGTGCTGTGCGTGTCCTAGTTGAAGACGTACCAGCTGAGGGTGATGGCCGCGGTCCTCGCCGTGCTGTCCTTGACGGTGATCCGGCTGGTGTGGATGCCCCACGTGGTGGGGGTCCCGGAGATCGTGCCGGTGGTGGCGTTGATGGCCAGGCCCGCGGGCAGGCCGGTGGCGGTGAAGGTGCGGGCTCCGGTGCCGCCGCTGGCGGTCAGGGGCAAGGAGTAGGACCGCCCGGTGTAAACGGTCTGGTTGCCGGGATGCGTCAGGGCGAGGGTGCCGTCGCCGGGCGCGGTGATGGTCCAGGCGAACGTGGTGCTGCCGCTCTTTCCGGCGGCATCGGTGGCCGTGAGGGTCACTGTGCTGGTGCCTGCCGTGGTGGGTGTCCCGGTGACGGTTCCGGAGTCCGCCGCGATCCGCAGGCCCGCGGGCAGACCCGAGGCGCTCCACCGGTAGGGGGCCGTGCCGCCCTGCGCGGTGTTGTTCAGCGTGGCGCTCTGCCCCAGCGTGCCGCTCTGGTCGCTCACGGCGCCGACGGTGACCTCGCCCGGCTGCGGGCTGCTGGTGGCCAGGGTCAGGTTCCACTTCTGCAAGGCTTCGTTGACCGGCTGGAAGATGGTGTTGGTCGCGCCGGAGCTTCCGCAGGTGGCGCTGCCGCCGCCCGAGTGCAGCCCTACGGCCTTGCCGCCGGCGGCGCTCACGTAGGAACCCCCGGAGTCTCCGCCGGAGGAGCAGGCGTCCGTCCAGGAGAGGCCGTCGATGACGACGTTGCCGTAGTCGACGCTCTGGTTGACCTTGGTTATCTCTCCGCAACGCCAGCCGCTGGTCTGGCCGGAGCGGCACACGCTCTGCCCGACGATGCCCTCGGCTGAGCCGGTGACCGTGACATCGCCTTGCCCGTAGCCGGAAACCTTCGGCGAGAGGCTCCATCCGGCCTGGTCGACGGCCACGAGTCCGAAGTCGCCTTCGCGTGCGTTGATGCTGTGGCTTCCGCCTTGGTTGGAGGTTCCCAGCCGGCTGCCGTCCTTGCCGTAGGCGGGCTGGTTGGCGTCGTTGGTGCAGTGGCCCGCGGTGAGGAATCCCTTCGTGCCGCCGGCGGCCGTCACCGAGAAGCCGACGGAGCAGGGGCTCTCGCTGCCGGGTGTCCACTTCTCGCCGCCGACGACGCTGCCCTGCTGCTGATGGGGTGCGTCAGCGATGGTGGAGTGGCTGACGATGCCTCCCAGGCTGCGCAGCCGCTCGATCAGCCGCCCGGTTGCCTTGGTGTGCCGGTCGGCGGCGGTGACGACGTCGATCCGCCCGGCGCGCGGGTCGACACCCCAGGAGACGACCCCAGGGACGTCGCGGACCTGACCGCGGACCACGGCGAGGGCCTCGGTCAGTCGGCGTGGCGTGTAGGCGGTGCGGTGGGCGATGGCTCCCAGTCGTTCGGCGGTGGCCGCGTCAGCGGAGCCGTTGAGGTTGGCGTGCAACCGTCCCGACGCTCCGTCGAACCACAGCCCGACGACCCGGTCACCGACGGTGGAGCCAAGTCGGGTGGCCACGTCCCTGGCCGCTCTCTCGTCGGCGAGGCGGGTACGGGCCTGCTCCGGCGTCAGGTTCAGGTCGCGCTGCAGGGCGGACAGGAGACCAGGAGCCGGGGGTTGGGGAGCGGAAGCGCCCTGTGCGGCGGCAAGTTGGGGAAGCGCGGCGAGGGTGAGGCAGGCGACGGTGCCGGCGAGAGCGGCACGTAGTGTGGTGCTGCGAGGGGTGATGGGCACGGTGGGGGCCTTTCTGCTGTGTCTGGCGCAGTGCGACGCTGCTGTGTCTGCCGCAGCGCGAAGCTGCTGTGACTGCCGCGGCGCGACGTGGACCGATAGCCGTGCAGCCTCGTGGCTCCAGCCGTCGGCGACCATCAGAGAAGTCCCTGGCGTCACACCCTGGACCAGGGCGGGGGTCCGATCGGGTCCGCCGACGCGGATCAGCCGCTCTCGGGCGGGCCGTACCTGCCATATGGCGTGTCGTGCGTACGGTGACCTTGGGATGGCGGGGGTGCCGTCTCCGACAGGCGGGGCGCCCGCTCGGGCATAGGTCTGAGGGTTTTCCCTTGCACACGAGATCCGTGCTGGCTGGGCCGCGCCCCCAGAACCTAGGCTCACGGGCGTGACTGAGGTGCGGGAGTCGCGCGACGCGCAAGCCGTGTGGTGGCCGGAGCATGACCGGGTGGTGCGGGAAGCGGAGGCGGACCTGCGTGCGCTGGGCCGCGCCGTGGTGAGCGGGCCCTGGGGCACGGGGAAGTCCTACGTGCTGCGGGAGTTGGCCCGGCGCGCGGCCGCCGCGGAGGACACGCGATGCCTGGCGCTGGCGGGGAGCAGGCAGCTGGAGTGCGAACCGTACGGACTGCTGGCGCAGCTGGCCGGGATGTTGCCACCGTCGCCGGAGGCCGCGCCACCGATTGACCTATGCACGGAGGTCTGCCAGACGAACCCACCGACCGTCGCCTCCGCCGCAAGGGCTGTACGGCAGCTGTGTCTCGACGACGGCGCCGGAGGCTGGACGGTGCTGATCGACGACGTACACCAGGCCGACCAACTGAGCCTGGAGGCATTGGACTTCTGCTGCCGCACGCTTCCCCCCTCTCGCCTGCGGGTGGCTTTCTCCCTTCCGTCCGCCCGCTGCGCCATGGGTGTGCACAGTGCCGTACTCGGCGGCGGCCACATCCCCTGGGTCGAACTCCCGATGCTGACCGAGGCCGAGGTCGCCGCGGCCCTGGTGGCTCAGGGCATCCCCGCCGGGCATGCCGCCTCTGTGCACCGCGACAGCGGCGGCCATCCGCTGCTGGCCCGTGCCGCAGCGAACTCACTTGGCACGGGCCGCGGGCCCACCACCCAGCCGGCCCGCCTGGCGCAGGCATGGTGGCAGTCGGTCCCCTCTTCCTGGCGGGGCACGCTCACCGCGCTGGCCCTGGCCCGGTCGGCCGACGCCGCGCTGTTCTGTTCCTGCGGATACGCCGACGCCGAACGCGACCTGGATCGTGCGGACAGAGCCGGCCTCATCGCCCGCGGCCCGGCGGGGAACGCCTTCTTCCCCTCCGAACTCCTGAGAAGGCAGGCCGAGTTCGCGATCGGTGCCACTGAGCGGGCAGCCCTTCATCACACGCTGGCCGCCGCCACACCGGACCCACTCGCCGCAGCTCGGCATCGCCTGCTGGCCACGGGCGGACCCGACGAACAAGCCGCCCAGGACGGTGTGGCCGCGGCCCGCACAGCCCGGGCCTGCGCCGAGCCGGGCCTTGCCGCCGAACTCATGCAGCTGGCGGCGCGCCGCACCGCCGCCAACGACCGGCCTCTCCTCGTGGAGCGCTGGCTCCAGGCCTGCCGGGACGCGGCAGAGGCCGGAGACGCCGACCTCGCCTCACGTGCCGTCGCCGCACTGACCCTCCTGCGCGCCCCCGACGCCGAGGCGGAAGCCCTGCTGGCGCTCCTCGACACGCACGGCCAGGGGCTCGAGAACCAGAGTGCGACCCTGGCCCGCCTGGCGGCCCTGACGCGTTCCCACCCTTCGCTGCGTGCCCGGCTCGGGCTCTACACGGCCATACGGCACAACATCGCGGGCCGACCCCAGGAGTCGCTTGCCGCGGCCGAGCAGGCGGCGCTGGATGCCCGGTCCTCCGTACGGCCGGACATCGAGGCGGCCGCCCTGACCATGCAGGCCCGCATCGAACGCCTCACCGGCCGCGGTGACGCCGAGGCCACCCTCACCCGGGCACTCGCCGTCAGCCCCGGCCTTCCTTCCGGGCAACTCCGCTACAGCCCGCACTACTTGCGGCTCCGCCACGCCCTCTACGACGACGACCACCCGACCGCGCAGAGCGGCCTGCAGCATCTGCTCGGGCACGCCGAGGCCACGGGCAGCGCCGAGGACCTCCAGGAGATCTGGCGCAGTCTCGCCGAGAGCGACCTGCGCCGTGGCCACGTAGCCGCCGCCGAAGGCTGGAGCCGTCGCGCCCTGCATCTCACCCGTACGCTGCGCCTCTCCCCCGGGCCCGCCTGCTCCACGCATGCCCTCGTACAGGTCGAGAGGGAAGGTCCGCACGACGCCGCCGCCACCGCCCGATGGGGCCTGCAGCAGTCCAAGGAAGAAGAGGACAGCATCTTCACGGCACGCAACCTGCACGCCCTGGCCCAAGCGCTCCTGTGCCTCCACCAATTCGACGCGGCAGCGGCCGCTTTGAGTGAGGTGGCCCGCCTCGAACAGCATCAACTCACGGCCGATCTCGCAGCCTTCAAGTGGCACCATCTGTATGCCGACGCGCTCACTCTGTCCGGCCGGCCGGACCAGGCCGAGGACTTCCTCACCCGGCTCACCGAGGAGCACCCGCAACCGGCCCCGGTCGTCGCCGCTGCCCTGCTCCGCAGCCGGGCGCGGATCGACCTCCACCACCACCGGACCGACCGGGCCGCCGACCGGCTTGCCGAAGCGGCCCTCGCCTTCGACGCGTCACATCTGCCCCTGGAACACGCACACACCTTGGTCTTGCTGGGCCAGGCAGAGCAGAAGCGGCGCCGCGCGGCGGCCGCACGACGTCACCGGGAACACGCCCACGACGTCTACACGCAGGCCCAGGCGACCTATCGCGCCGAGTGCACCCGCCACCTCCTCCAGCGACTCGACCGCGCCGCGCCCAGCGGCGCCGGGCAGGAACTGACGCGGGTCGAGGCGGACATAGCCCGGCAGGTCGCCTCCGGGGCATCCAACCGGGAGGTGGCCCACGCCCTTTTCATCTCCGTCAAGACGGTCGAGGCCCACCTGAGCCGCATCTACCGCAAGCTCGCCCTGACCTCACGCACCCAACTGGCGCTGAGGATGCGCACGCAGTGACTGACGGGCCGCCGCTCGCCGCTCAGACTCGTGGCCCGAGGAACAGGCCCCCGCTCGCGTCGATGACCTGTCCGGTGATCCATCGGGCGGCATCGGAGGCGAGGAAGGCGATCGCGTCGGCGACGTCTTCGGGCCCGCCCAGCCGGGCGAGCGCTGTCATGCCGGTGATCTGATCCGTGAGGCCCGGCAGGTCGAAGGCGGCTTCGTTGGTCGGCGTCCTGGTCGCCCCGGGAGCGACCGCGTTCACCGTGATTCCCCGGGCCCCGAGCTGGCTGGCCAGGGTCTTGCTCATGGTCTCGACCGCACCCTTCGTCATCGCGAAGGAGGTCTGGGTGGGGTTGGCCATCCGGGTCGCCACCGACGAGATCGTGACGATCCGCCCGCCGTCGCGCAGCAGGGGCAGCGCGCGTTCGATGATGAAGTACGGGGCCCGGACGTTCACCGCGAACAGGTGGTCGAACTGCGCCCGGGACGTCACGCCGAGCGGGCCGGCCGGCGCGGCCGCGGCATTGTTGATGAGGATGTCGAGCGGCCGACCGGCCAACGAGGCCTCCACGCCGGCGAAAAGCGTCTCGACGTCGCCGTCCACACCCAGTTCGGCCCGGACGGCACAGGCGCTCCCGCCTGCGCGCTCTATCGCCTGGACCGTCGCCGCCGCCCCGCCCTCGTCCGTGCCGAAATGCACGATGACCATGGCCCCTTCGGCTGCCAGCCGGGCTGCTGTCGCCTGACCGATGCCACGCGACGCGCCCGTCACCAGTGCTGTCCTGCCGACAAGATCACTCATGCCGCCCACCCCACTTTCATGTTAGTCACTAACATTGCGGTAGTGTCTATCACATGAACGAGCGAGAACCGACCCTGCGGGAACGGCGGCGATCCGAGACGCGGCGCGTGATTCAGACGCACGCGGTACGGCTGTTCACCGACCGCGGCTACGACGCGGTGACGGTGGCCGACGTCGCCGAGGCCGCCGGTGTCTCGGCCATGACCGTCTACCGGCACTTCCCCACCAAGGAAGACCTCGTCCTCATCGAGCAGCCGGCCCAACTCATCGCCGAGCGGGTCGCCGCGTCGCAGGCGACGCAGCCCCTGGTGCGCCGCGTCGGAGGCGCACTGATCGACGCCGCCACGGCGCTGACCTCGGACGACGGCGCCCAACCAGCGGCAAATGAACGGTTCTTGCTGGACTGCCTGCGACTCATGGTCTCGACACCCGCACTGCGGGCCAAGCACCTGGACAGCCAGCACGCGCTTCAACAGGCCATCGTCGACGCCCTCGGCGACGACATGAGCGACCCCGACACCGCATTCAGGGCCCACGCGGCCACCAGCGCCTGCCTCGCCGCGATGCACACGGCACTCACCCGCTGGGCCCAGGAAAACGGCCGGATGAAACTACCCGAACTGATCGCACAAGCACTCGCCGCGTCCTTCGGTGACACGGCCACCGACACCGCCACCGACGGCGACCACACGTCCTGAAGCGACTCAGGTCGCCGACGGCGAGCAGCTCAGAATCGTCGCCGCAGACTCAATCGCTGACTCGATCGCTCCACTGCTTGCGTGTGAACGCGGCCGGGCCCGTCACCAAGGTGTTCGGAGGGACATCCTTGGTGACAACGGATCCCGAGCCGACGACAGCACCACGTCCGATCGTGATGCCGGGGAGAACTGTCACGTCCGCGCCGATCCACGCGTCGGCTCCGATCGTGATGGGCGCCCGGGTGATGAATTCGCTTCGCTCCGGCATGGTGATGGGGTGGTCGGAGGAGATGAGGTTGGTCTTCGGGCCGATCAGGACGCCGTCGCCCAGGTAGATGCCGCCCTGGTCCAGGAAGGTGCAGCTCTGGTTGACGAAGACGCGCTCTCCGAACTCGATGCCGAGCCCGTGATCGGTGTAGAAGGGCGGATAGACGGTGACGGAGTCGGGGACCTGCTTGCCCACGATCTCGGACAGCAGGGCCGCACGCCCGGCCTTGTCGTCGAAGGGCAGGACGTTGAGCCGAGAGGTGAGCATGGTCACGTGCTCGATCCGCTCAGCCACCCGCGCGAACTCGGGCGTGCGGACGTAGAGACGGTTCAGGTCAGGCATGAGAGGTCCTCGCGATGGGGCGCAGGGGCGCCGTAGCCGTGGTCGGGCATCTGTCGGTCGCGACAGTCGGGCAACCAGAGGTTGACCGGAATCATCAAAGCCACCGGAGTACGCGGGAATCAAACAACAATCGATGTGGTCAGGATCAACGTTTGGTTGTCTGCCTAGACTGAGCCGCGTGGATGTCGTGGCCGTGCGCACCTTCGTTGCCGTCGTGGATTCGGGACAGTTCCAGGAGGCTGCCGCGGATCTGCGGATCACCCCGCAGGCCGTGTCCAAACGCGTTGCCGCACTGGAGAAGGAGCTCGGCGTCCAGCTCTTCACCCGCGACGCCCGCGGGGCACGGCTCACCATCGACGGGCAGGCCTTCCTGCCCCACGCCCGCTCCTTTCTCGACTCCGCCGGGCGCGCCGTCGCGTCCGTGCGGCCGGGCCACCGGGCGCTGCGCGTCGACGTGATCGGCCGCCAGCTCTCGCTGGCAGGGCTGCTGCGCGGCTTTTATCGTGCCCATCCCGACATCGAGTTGGACGTCGTCACGCTGTTCGACTACGACGCGGCCATCGCCGCGGTCCGCGAGGGGACGATCGACGCTACGTTCCGCGCGGTGTGCATGCCGGGGCGGCAACTGCCCCCAGGCGTGGAGGCCACGCCCGTATTCGATGAACCACTGCACCTGTTCACCGGGGCACGCCACGAGTTCGCGAACGCCCCCACACTCACTCCGGGCCAACTCGCCGGGCGGCGCATCTGGATGCCCGGCAACCTTCCCGGCACCGAGTGGGATGCCTACTACGCGGAACTCGCCGGCACCTTCGGCATCGTCATCGACTCGGTGGGACCGGACTTCGGCATCGAGGCCCTGCTCGACACCATCGCCGGCTCCGCGACCTTGGCAACGTTCGTCAGCGAGCAGACCCCCCTGGTGTGGCCCGCCGGTCACACCCTGCGCCGTATCCCCCTCACCAACCCGACCCCTGTCTATCCCCACTCGCTGATCTGGCGCACCCACAACCCCCACCCCTCCCTGGCTGCCCTGCGCCGTCACCTCACCGCCGCGTATCCCGGACGCCCCAACCACGGTGTCTGGGCCCCGAAATGGAGCGACACCACGCGCGACGAAGACGTCTGATTCGACCCGCCGCGGGGCCCGATCGTCGGCCCCCCAGGTGCCTGGTTCTCCACCGGATACGTCGCGTACAACAGGATCAGCTCGCACCGCTGGGTGGACAAGGACGACTGCGGCAACTTCATGCGCTGACCGGGAGGCCACGGCTACCCCGTGGAGCCGCCTGCCCGGCCCGCCCCACGATCCCACCTATGGTCCCGTCAGGCCATAGGCGGGATCACGCTCGTAGGCTCCCTTCAGCCGTTGGTCATGGTGCGGTCCAGGAGATCGAGCAAGCGGTCCCAATGGCGCTTCAGGCCATCGGCGTTGAAGGCGTCGGTGTCGGCCATGGTGAAGCCGTGGGCGGTGCCGGGGTAGATCTCGGATGTGTAGCTGACCCCAGCGGTGTCCAAGGCCTGGTTGAGCTCTGCGAGGGCCTCGGGCGTCAGGTCTGATGCGGCGTGGCCGAGGTGCACCTGGGCGGTGATCTTTGAGAGGAGGTCGTGCAGGCCGTCGGGCCCGTCCGCGACCACAGGGCAGTGGAATCCGGCGACGGCAGCCACCTGGCCGGGGTGGGCCGAGGCGGTGCGCATCGCCAGGAGACCACCGATGCAGTAGCCGGTCACGGCCACCGGCCCGGCGGCAACCTCGGGTTGCGTTGTGAGGAACCTGAGGTAGGCGTCCGCGTCGCTCGCGACACGTTCGCCGGAGATGTGCTCCTCGATCAAGGGCATCAACTGGGCGAGGATCTCGGGCCGGGCCTCGGCCCCGATGTACTCGGGAAGATCGAGAAGCGGTGCCGGTCCGTGACGGTAGAAGTAGTTGGGGATGAGCACGTAGTACCCGTGCCCGGCCAGTTCACTGGCCATCTCCGCCAGTACGGGCCGCATGCCGAAGGCGTCCGCGTACAGCAGCACCCCCGGGTGCCGCTCGCCGTCGTAGGGGAAGGCGGCAAAGGCGTCAGCCTGGCCTTCCGCGGTGGCAATCTGCAACGTCTTGGTGGGCATGACTTCTCCTGTCGTGGTTGATGTGTCGCACCTGAGATCAACACGACGGAGGCGGAGCGCGCGCGGCAGCGCGAGGCCCTCGGTCGAACGACGGGCCCGCTTCGGCCCGTTCGGCGCTCAGGAGAGCACCGGGTAACCAGTCTGTGTGTGGCGCGATGCCGTCCCGGTAGTCATCGCCGCGCAGCTTAGCCCACCGGACGGGTGTCGCCGTCAGTACCCCGGAACACCCCTGTACGTAAGAGACCCGGCCACGCCACGCTCCGCGGGTCAGGTCACCTCCAGCGTTTCTGCTTGTTCCTGGAGTGCTTGCATCAGCGTCACGACCGGGGGATGGCGCCGGCGATGGATCGTGGCAAGTCCGATGTGCCGGGTCGGAGTCGGCGGTGTGATGGGGATGCTGCGTGTTCCTGCTGTCCGCGGAGTCAGTGCGATGGAGGGGATCAGCGAGATTCCCACGCCCGCGGCGACCAGCGAGCGGGCGAAGAAGTAGTCGGTCGTCGTACTGCGCACCTCCGGGTCGAAGCCGGCACGTTCGGCGTAGCGGCGCAGGTACGCCTCGGTCTTGAGGCAGCCGAGCACCCAGGGCTCAGCCGCGAGTTCGGCGATGTCGAGCGAGGTGCGGTCGGCCAGTCGGTGAGCGTCAGGCAGGACGACATGCAGCGGATCCTCCATAAGTGCCGTCCACGCCAGACTGGAGCTCGGACCGAGCCGGCCGGCCAGCGGCCCGTCGAAGTGGTAGGCGAGGGCGATGTCCACGGCGCCTTGGCGGACCAGCGGCAGGCTGTCTTCGGGCTCGGCTTCCCTGACGTGGACCACGGTGTCGGGGTGGGCGGCGGTCAGGCGGGCGAGCGCGCCGGGCAGCAGGTGCCTGCCTCCGCTGGTGAAGGTGGCGATGGTGATCTGGGAGCGGCCGCCGCCGAGTTGGTCGACTTGCTGCTTGGCGTGCACGAGTTCCGCGGCGACCGACTCGGCCGCCCCCACCATGATCCGTCCGGCCGGGGTGAGGGTGACTCCGCGGGTGCTGCGCGCGACAACCTGGGCGCCGAGGCTGCGTTCGAGTGCGGCGATGTGCTGGGAGACGGCGGAGGGGGTGAGGTGGAGGGCTGCCGCCGCCTGGTTGAAGCTGCCGTGTTCGGCCACCGTCCGCAGGACGCGGAGCCGCTGCACATCGATCAACAGTATTCCTTAATACGCAACCAGCAAGAGGGCACTTCTACTGAGGACCTTAGGTGTTCAGGATGAGGGGCATGCAAAGAATCTGCGTGATCGGCGGAAGCCGATACTTCGGCAAGCTCCTGGTGCAACTCCTGCACGCGGCAGGCCACCAGGTCACGGTGATCAACCGCGGCACCACCCCGCCGCCCACCGGGGTCGAGCACCTCGTTGCCGACCGCGATGACGAGGCCGCCCTGGTCGCCGCACTGGGCGACCGCAGCTTCGATGTGGTCGTGGACCAGGTCTGCTACACCCCGGTACAGGCCGCGATCGCCGCCCGTGCCTTCAACGGCCGCTCCCGGCGCTACGTCATGACCTCCACGATCGAGGTCTACGATCCGGCGACCTCCGCGCTGCCCGAGGTCCCGGCCGGGACTCCGATCCCTGAACTGACGGTGGATCCGGCCACGTGGCGGGTGGAGTTGGACCTGCCCTGGCACGACACCGCGTACCTGGAGGCGCACTACGCCGAGGGGAAGCGGCAGGCGGAGGCTGTCTTCGCGCAGCATCACGGGTTCGACTTCGCCACCGTGCGCAGCTCCCACGTCCTCGGCGGCGGACCGCAGGAGTTCACCGGCCGGCTGGCGCACTACATCGAGCACATCACCCGGGGCACGGAGATCACCGTGCACGCTCGGACGCTGCCCACGGTCTTCATCCATTACCGGGAGCTGGCCGACCTGCTGCTGTGGGCGGCGACGGCCACCGACTTCACCGGTCCGCTCAACGCGTGCTCCGACGGTCCGCTCGATGCCCGCGCCCTGAGCGCTGTGATCGCCGCGCAGACCGGCGCGGAAGCCCTTTACCGCAGCGTCGGGGTGGGCGAGCCGGCCTCACCGTTCTCCTTCGACCGTCACTACGCCATGAGCAACGCCCGCGCGAAGGAACTGGGCTTCAGTTTCTCCCACACCGCGCATTGGCTCCCCGACGCAGTCGCCGAAGCCCTCGACGCACCGTCCGCCACCACCGTCGCAGCCCCCACCACCACCGCCGCCTGAGGAGCAGACACCCATGCGCCACCGCACCATCGGTGATATCTCTGTGAGCGCCGTCGGCCTGGGCGCCATGCCACTGTCCATCGAGCACCGTCCCGACGAGCAGCGCGCAATCGCCACCATCCATGCGGCCCTGGACTCCGGGGTCACGCTCATCGACACCGCCGACAGCTACCACTGGCACGCCGGCGAGACCGGCCACAACGAACTCCTCATCGCCCGCGCCCTGACCCGCTACGGCGGCGACACCTCCCGCCTGCTCATCGCCACCAAGGGCGGCCGCGGCCGCCCCGGCGACGGCAGCTGGACCATCACCGCCACCCCCTCCCACCTCAAGCACGCCGCCGAAGCCTCCCTCCGACGCCTGGGTGGGGAAGCCATCGGCCTGTACCAACTGCACAAGCCGGACCCGGCCGTTCCCTGGGCGGATTCCGTGGGCGCGCTGCGCGAACTGCTCCAGGCGGGCACCATCCGATCCGCCGGGATCTCCAACGTCACCACCGCTCAGATCCGCGAGGCGCACGCCATCCTGGGCGACGGCCTGGTCTCCGTACAGAATCAGTACTCACCCGCTGTCCGCGACAGCGACCCCGAGCTGCAACTGAGCACCCAGCTGGGGCTGGCCTTCCTGCCCTGGAGCCCCCTGGGCGGCATCTCCCGAAGCTCCCTGGACGGCCCCTCCGGGCCGGGCGGGCCCCGCACGGCCTTCCACCGCATCGCAGCCGAGCGCGGCGTCAGCCCCCAACAGGTCGCCCTGGCCTGGCTGTTGACCCGCTCCCCGGCGATGATCCCCGTACCGGGTGCCAGCCGCCCGGCATCGATCCAGGACTCCGCCAAGGCGGCCGACCTCGAACTGAGCACAGCGGAACAGAGTCAGTTGGACGACGCACTGGCTACGAGGTGATGCCGCCCTGCGGGCGACAGTGCCGCAGGGCAGGGGGCGGACTGCCGGTCACGAGTTCGTCCGCGATGAGCCGTCCGACGGTGGGCGCCAGGCTGATGGCGGAATGCATGACAGCCACGTATACGGATCGATCACTCGTCGCGTATCCGATGACGGGCCCGTGCGCAGGCATGGGACGCATACCGGTGCGGTAACCCAGCAGGCGACACCGGTCGCTGCCCCGAAAGGTCGCCTGGAGGCGCCGGAGCGTATGTCGCGCCACCTGCTCCGACACCGCGGCAGCGCCACCACCGTGCGGCAGGACCATCAAAAGCTCGCCATCCCGAACCTCGCGGACCTCGAAGTCAGGTCTGGCCACGATGGTCTTCACCATGCCGGGCGGTGCGGCGACCCGCGCGAGGGTGGCCGGGGAGGCGCCAATGGCCAAGTCGGCAGACAGCGGCTTGCACAGCTCGGGGACATTGATCCCGGCCGTGAGGACGACGGTCGCGGCAGCGTGAAGCCCTGTCGACGACAGCACCCCCTCGACGTGTCCCTTGGTCACCTGCAAGGAGGTAACGGCGGTGTCGTAAAGCACGGTTGCCCCGCGGGCGCGGGCGGCCGCCACCAGAGCACGGGCCAACGCCACTGGGTCCACGCCGGCATCGCTCGGAGTGTGGATGGCCTGCTCGGGTGGGTGGCGGAGGTTGGGCTCCAGCTCCGCGATGTCACTCCGCCCGATGCGGCTCTGACCTGGCCCCAGCGGCGAAGCCTCATCCGGCGTGTCGGCCCAGGACAGCGAACCGGTCCGGCGAACAGCGACGTGGGGCAGTTCCTTCGCCAGGCGTCGGTAATCCGCCGGCACGTACTCGCGGAGGTCCTGGGCACCACCGGGCCAATGGCCCCCTGCGCCTCTGATCCATGCGAAGGAGTTTCCGGTGACCCCGGCGGCCGGTGCGGGTCCTTGCTCGAGCAGGGTGACAGGGACGCCCCGACACGCGAGGTGGTAGACCACTGAGGAGCCGACGATTCCCGCACCGACGACAACAACGGCTGACATGAGGTCCTTCTCGATAGGCCAACGACCGTTCAGGCTGGGGCTGCAGCCGTAGAGACACACTCGGGTCGGTACCCGGCCCGCGCAACGGGTTTTGCTGCTTGGGGAATCGACCCAGCAGCCGTGATTCCACACCTACACCATGGGCATGGGTTCGCTGCCGGTGCGCCGCCATGGCTTCACATACCTCCCCTCGCACACGCGGCAATGCGCTCGCAGGTGTGCGGCGCCCGGACCCATCTGATCGCTCGGCTGCGCGGCGTACAGGGCGTTCTGAAATCGCGCGACGAGCTTCGGGGCGGTGCAGGTGCAGACGGGGACGTGAAAAGCGGGCGGGAGTTGGGCGGTCTCGGCTCCGACATACCGCGGTGCCGTCCACACCGTGGCAAGGGCTCGCTGCGGGGGTCGCATCGGAATGCGCGGGGCGTGCGCAACGATGCGACGCGTGAACGCCCAGTCGAGAAAGTCGGGCAGCGAGGCCGCGACCGGCGACCAGCCTCCATGGGAGAACTTCGCCAGCCCCTCGGCGACGGACAGGTCACTTTCGCCGTCCACCCTCTCAAGGCGTATCGACGGCACGGCGCCCAGCCAGGGAGGCCGGCGCCGGTCGCTGAACCAGATCGATGAGACACCGTCGGCGCCCATACGTTCGGTCCGCGTCACTATCTCGTCGCCGGTGATGGGAGACAGCTGGGCCTCGAGCGCAACGCTCCAGCCACCTGAGGGATCACTGGCCAGCACATCAGCGCGCCAGGCGCCTCCAGGACCGGGGAACTCCAAGCTCAGCATGCACCCCCGCCACGCGGGCAGCCGTGGCAAGTTCGAGCTTGAGCAAGTGATGGGCGACGGACTCCAGTCCGAGTGCGCAGGTGGGGGCGCCCGGAGCATGCGCAAAGAAGCGCAGGCCGCTGCGGGAGGTCTTGGCGTACATCGGGTGCCGGCACTCGTCACAGGTGATCGGTGCGGGCGGCCGCACCTTCCACACCGTCTCCCAGCTCTGCCCACATCCCAGATCGGGCAGATGGGCGAACACCGTCCCCCACTGCGCGTGCACTGCCCTGAACGCCACACCGGCCCCCTTACTGATCGACGAGTGACCAGTGTGGCGCGCCGTACTGACATCGCGTCAGGCAGCACCTGGCAGAGACCGGGCGGCAAGCCCTGGGCCAAACACGCAAGGGCGCACACGCTCAAAGGCGCACACCTGCTGAGGCACGCAGACCTCGCCGTCAGCTGCCCGGACGCTCAGCGTGCTGACTCTCACGCACCCGGGATTCCGCTTCAGCACGGGTAGGGCCCCAGGCGACGGCGCCGGTTGTCTGGTCGAGGGCCATCACGCCGCCAGTTTCGCTCTCGATGTCGTCGGCAAGGTAGATGATCTGCGCGTTCACAAGCTGTCCTGATCTGCTGGGAGCCGTCCCTGTGAAGCGAGGGTCGGCAAGGGAAGGGTTCTCCGCTGCCAACGCCGGGACCGCCCAGCTGGTCACGACAGAACGGGCAGACGGGCGCTCTCGACACTCGGATGCGGACCCTTCTGCGGGCTTCACCTGGCACGGACCGGCCACCAGGGGCGGTTGTGACGAGGCCCCACGGGCATACGGGCGGCAGGAGGTGCAAGGTGACGAGACGATCCGAACCACCGGCCTGGGCCCGGCCGGGAGCACGCTGGGTGCCCTGGTTCTACTGGCCGATGCTCTGCCTGAGCACCGCCGTCCTGGTGTGGCGAGTCGTGGACGGCGACACAGCGGGAGAAGTCACCACCGCCGCCCTGTTGTGCGTGGCGTTCGCCAGTCTCCTGATCGCCAACCGAAGGCACCGACGACAGCAACGCACGAAAGCCTGAGCCGACACCTACTGAACTCAGCCCAAGGCTCTTCCCGTTCCGACCTCCTCACAGAACAGAGTCGGATTCCCTGGCTCGTTTCCCGTCGACAACCGCCGACGGAATCGCGAAGAAGACCAGCGCCGCGAGGGCGGCCACACTCGCTGCGAGTGCCAAGGTGCCCGGAAGGGACCAGGTCGCGGCGGGGCCGGCCATCGCCGCCCCCAGCGCGAATCCGGTGATCTTCAGGCTGGCGCCGGTGGTGAAGATCTGGCCTCGCAGGTGTTCGGGGGATTCGCGGTGGCGGATGGCGAACAAGGCGGTCAGCTGGGGGCCTTCACCGATCCCCGTCATGAGAACGGCCCCGATGAGCGCCACGCGTGACCCCGTGGCCGCCAGGACCAACGCGGCCGCCTGGAGCACGGCACCGGCCCAGATGATCGTGTCGGGGGCGATCGCACGCGGAAACCGTACGAGTGCCGCGTTGGCCACCAAGGCGGCGACAGCCGCGCACGAGAGCAGCATCGCGCCGCGGCCCGCTCCACCCAGGACGCGCTCCCCCAGGAGCGGGATGCACGCCGTCAGCATCCCTGTGGCGACACAGGAGACGACGGAGCTGAGGGTCGCCCGGGCCAAGTCCGGCCTGCGGACGATGGTCAGCAGGCCGGCGGCAAGGTCGGTCCTGAGCGAGGTCGTCCGAGCGCCCCGTACCCGCTTGGCGCGGGGTGGCAGTATCCACGCGGCGGGCAGCGCCCAAGCGATGAGCACCACTGCGACCACCACGGCCGATGAGGCTCGCCAGGCTTCCGCGACACCACCGGCCAGAGCCGGACCGGCCAGACTCGCGACGCCGAACGTCATGGCGTCGAGCGAGTTCGCCCTGGGCAGGCGCTCGCCGACCACCACACGCGGCAGTTGGGCCGTCCATCCACCCGACAGCGCCGGACCCAGTAGTCCTGTCACCACGGCGATCAGCATGATGACGGCGAACGGAAACCGGCCGAGTCCCAGGAGGATCACCACCAGCCCCACCGCGTACATGAGGAGGGCTCCGGCCAGCAGGCGCCCGGGCCATGTCGCCCTGTCCAGGAGCGCACCGAGGACCGGCCCGCCCACCGCTGCGGAGATCGTGATGCCCGCGAGCAGCGACGACGCCTCGACGGTCGACCCGGCCAGGGCGAATCCCGCCAGCATCAGCGCCGGTCCTGACATCTCGTCCCCCGTACGGGCCACCACCGCTCCGGCGAGATAGAGGCGGAGTGAGCAACGCTTTCCCATCGGCGTGACGTTACGGAGGTAACTCAAAACTCGGCAAGATGCGTTACATTCCCCCAGTGCCCCCACGCAGCGACGACTGGTCCACCCGGCACTCCGTGCTGTCCACCGCTCGGCGAACCGCCGCCCTGCTCAACGCCCTTGCCGACGACCACCCCGACCCGGCCGAGATCGCCGATGTGCTCCGCGCATACGGTGAGAGCGACCCCATCGACCTCGCTCCCCGCGAGGTCGCCGAGATGCAGGCAGCCGCCGCTCTCCTGCGGCACGTCTTCGCCGCCGAGCACGTCGACGGCGCCGCAGCCGCCCTCAACGGTCTCCTGCGCGACCACACCGGGGCGCTGCGCCTGACCTCGCACGGCGGCAGCACCCCCTGGCATCCGCACCTCGACCACGACGACGACGCGCCCTGGGACCAGTGGCTCCTCGCCTCCTCCTGCATGGCCCTTGCCGTCCTCGTCTGGGACCGCCAACGCCCGCCCGGCGGGATCTGCGCCTCCCCCAGCTGCCAGAACGTCTTCATCACCCAGGGCAGCGGCCCGGACCGCCGCTACTGCTCCCGCCGATGCGCGACCCGCGAACGCGTCGCGGCCCATCGACGCTTCCAGGCGGCCGAACAGCCACGCCCCGACGGACAAGGCACCCAGGGGTGAATCCAAGGTCAGCCGGGGTCGTTCGGCTTTCCGGCTGGCTGCCGCTGCCTGCCGATGAAGGAGAGCCGGTCGGCAGAAGTTTCACGGGGCGTTGAGTGGCAACACGGTCCGCATGGCTGATGAGAGAAGAACCTCTGATGACGACGCCGGTAACGCTCGGCAAAGCACGAAGACGGCAGCCGCCAAGGGGCGGTCCACTGCGAGTACAGGGGCGAGCAAGGTGAACACCACTGCACAGAAGGCCAAGCAGGAATCGGCAGAGGCTGCCGAGAAGGCGAAGGGCTCCGCCGGGGAGGCGGCCGACGCCGCCAGTAGCGGCGCGAATTCCCTCGGTCTCGCGACCCAGCGCGCGAAGCAGGCGGCAGCCGCGGGCCTGGAGAGTGGCGGCAAGACGGTCGTGTCGGCCACCGGCAAGGTCGCGTCTTCGGCGGTCGCCGGCTGGACCCTGGTGAAGAACCGCAAGGCCATAGCCGCGGGTGCTGCCGCGGGCCTGGTGAGCGTGGTCGGTCTTTCCTTCACCGCCGGGCGCAAGACAGCGAAGATCCAGGGCGGCCCGCTGACTCGACTGACGCATGGCCGTATCTGATTTCTGCCGCATAAAACCAACCACTTCAGGCGTCGGGGTGGAAAGAGCCGAGCTCTTTCCACCCCGACGCCTGTAGCCGTATGTGGTCGTCTTCTCTCACCTCACGCCGAGGGCACCGTGTCCTCGAAGGCGGTGCCCGCGCTGCGGTAGGCGGCCACCTTGGCGGCCACCTGTGCGGGGCTCAGGACCTGGTCCTTGACGTGCAGGACGTAGTCGACCTGCTGGTCGTACGCGCGCGGGCTGGTGCTGGTCTGCCCGGCGAGGTCGATCAGCCACTGGTTGAAATTGATCGACATCGGCCGCTCCGGCAGATACGCGGCGTCGTGCGTGCCGAACGGCTGCCCGTCGACGTAGTACTTGATGGAACTGTTGTCGATGGTGACGACCAGGTCGTGCCAGCCCGCGTAGCTCTGCCGGCTCTCGGTGTGCTGGTTGACGGCCTGCCAGGGATCCGGGTTGTAGGTCTCCCAGGACGTCGTGTAGAGGATGTTCGACGGCTCGCCCCAACCGCCGTTGGGCAGGTACTCGAAGTCGTACTCGGCGTAGTCGTCCGCCATCGGCGCCTTGAGGTCGTTGATGGTGAAGAACGTCTGCACCAGATGGTCCCCGTCCGGGCCACTCTTGGGAGCGTCGCTGAACTTCACACGCGCCGCGTAGGTGCCGTTCTTGAACTTCGTTGCCTTGGTGAGCACTTCGGTCTGCTTGGTGCTCGCGCCCGTGCCGGCGGTGGAGGTCTCCAGGTTCATCACCGAGTTGCCGCCGGCGGCGGAGAACGTGACGTTCTGCGGCGCCCAGGTCGCGCCCGGCACCCCGGGGCCACCCGAGTTGGAGCGCACGTTCCAGCCGTGCGCCGAGATGGCCGGGTCGTCGTACTTCGCGTAGTTGAAGTCGTCGAAGAGGCTCGCTCCGGAGCCAGGCGGGTCGGTGGGGTCGGTCGGGTCCGTCGGGTCGGTGGGGTCGTTGCCCTCGGGGGCGGTGCCCCAGACCGTCGCTCCGTCCAGTTGGGCGGTGACCTTCGTCCAGTTGGCGTAGGAGCTCTGCGCTGCGCTGAAGGAGTAGTCGTCGCGCTGGTTGAGCGACTGCCAGTCGGAGCGGTGGAAGCGGAGCTGGAGATCGCCGCTGTCGGCTCCGGCTGCGAGGGAACCGGCGCCCGAGGTGAAGCCGATCTCCAGATAGCGGTCGGCGGTGGCGGTCGGGTGGGCGAGCGTGCCGAAGGTACCGGTGATGTTGCCGCAGCCCTTCACGGCCCACGAGCAGGCGAAGCGATAGTTGGTGCTCGCGGAGTCGGCCTTGAAGTAGTAGCGCAGCTTCACGCCGCTGAGTGCCACCGGGGAGGAGCCGGTGTTCTTCACCTTCAGCCAGGGTTCGGCCTGGTCACTGCCGGTGGAGCCGGTGTGGTACTGCACCGAGACGGCGCCCGCTGCGGCGCCGGCCTCGGTGGCGGGCAGCGCGGCGAGACTTGTGCAGCCCATCAGGGCGACGAGAGCGCAGCGTGCCGATCTCGTGAGGGCGGTGCGGGAGGGCTTTCGTGCAGGACTCATCTCGTTTCCTCTCCGAAACGGTGGGGGACGGGGACGTACGGGTCGAACGGTCCGTGCCGCACGCCGAGTGCGGCGAGCCTGGCGCCGTGTGCGATCAGGCGTGCGCGTGCCAGGGGCCAGGGCGAGGCGCCGTGCCAGGCCCGGTCGGCGAGTGCGGCAAGCCGGGGGAAGGCCAAGTAGTCGACGTGACCGGCGGTGGGGGCGAGTTCGGTCCACAACTGGGCTTGTACGCCGAGCAGTTCGCCGCCTGCGGTGCGGTCGTCGGGTGGGTCGTGGTCGTGCACGGCGCGCAGATCGACCACGGCTCCGGGCTGGGCAGGTGGTTCGTCCGGGGATGCGGACTGGGCGTAGTCGAGGTAGGTGGCGCTGTAGTGGCTGCTGACCACGGTGTGACCGCGTTTGAGGGCGACGCGGGTGTGCTCGGGATCGCGCCAGGTCATGAGGGTGAACTCGGGCGGCAGGCCCTCCCCTGTCTCGGCCCAGGCGGTCGGGATCCGGCCGCGCTCCAGGAGGTGGGCGCCGATCCTGGCGAGGAACCAGCCGCGCAACTCGCCTGGCCCCGAAAGGCCTTCGGCCTCGACGCGTTCCCGTGCGGCGCCGCTGGTGGCCCACTCGATCGTGGGGCATTCGTCGCCGCCGACGTGTATGTGTGGGGAGGGGAAGACGTCCAGGACGGTGTCGAGGACGGTGCGGCAGAAGTCGAGGACGGGCTCGTGGACGCCCAGGACTGTGTCGCACACGCCCCAGCGGGTCCAGACGTCGAGCCGGCGGCCCGGGATGTTGCCGAGTTCGGGGTAGGCGGCCAGAGCCGCGCGGGTGTGGCCGGGCATCTCCACTTCGGGCACGATGGTGACGCCGCGGTCGGTGGCATAGGCGACCAGGTCGCGTAGTTCCCTTTCCGTGTAGGCCCCCTCGTGGGGGGTTCCGTCGAAGATGTCGGACCCGTCGGGGCCCACCATGGACTGTGCGCGCCGCGCGCCCACCTCGGTCAGCAGCGGGTAGTCAGGCACCGGCATGCGCCAGCCCTGGTCGTCGGTGAGGTGCAGATGCAGCACGTTCAGTTTGTGCAGGGCCAGCAGATCGACGTAGCGGCGCAGGAATGACACGGGCTGGAAGTGGCGTGCCACGTCGAGCATGAAGCCGCGCCAGGCGCGCCGCGGTACGTCGGTGATCTCGACGCAGGGAAGTCGCCAGGACACGCCGGGGCGGGCACGGCCGGACAGGGCCTCGACGGGGAGCAGTTGCCGGATCGTCTGGATGCCGCGCAGGAGGCCGGTGGGGTGGGCGGCTCTCAGCAGCACGGCGTCGGCCGAGACGGTCAGGCCGTAGCCCTCTGTGCCGAGTCCGCTCAGTCCCGGGTCGTGTGCGAGGACGAAAGGTCCGTCGGGGGCGGCGGGGAGCGGGAGGCCGGTGGCGGGTGCGACGAGGGTGCGCAGCAGGGCGGCGGCGGTTTCGGCGCCCGGTGTGACGCGGAGCGAGGTTGCTGCGTCGAGCGTGAAGTGGCCCGGTCGCAGCGTCAGTTGGGTGGGTGCGGGCACGAGCGTGGGGCGGGACGCGGGCACGGCGGACCTCCGGTGCGGGCGTGGGGATGCGGGACGGGCGCGGTGCGGGTCAGCCCTTGACGGCGCCGGAGGCGAACCCTGATGTCACGTGTCGCTGCAGCAGCAGGAAGATCGCCAGGGCGGGCAGCGCGAACAGGGTCGAGGCGGCCATGGTGGCGCCCCAGTCGGTGCCGAAGGTGTTGTGGAACGAGGACAGCCACACCGGCAGCGTCCGGTGGTCCTGCTGCTTGATGATCAGGAAGTTGGCGTAGGCGAACTCGTTCCACGCCGTGATGTAGCCGAACAGCGACGTCGCCATCAGTCCCGGTGCGAGCAGCGGAAACGCCACATACCGGAACGCGCCGAACCGGGTGCAGCCGTCGACCTGCGCCGACTCCTCGAGTTCCGCCGGGATCGTGGCGATGAAGCCGCGCAGCACGACGACGGTGAAGGGCAACGTCATCATGAAGTAGACGAGGGTCAGTGTCGGCAGCCGGTCGAGCATCCCGGTGTCCCGGGAGATGATGTAGACGGGGATGATCAGGGACTCCCACGGTGCCATCTGCGCGATGAACACCATGAGCATGAACTGACGGCGGCCGCGCCAGCGCATCCGGGCCACCGCGAACGAGGCACCGAGCGCGACGATCAGGGCCAGGGCGACGGCGGCCAGGGTGACGAGCACGCTGTTGCGCCAGAACAGCGCGAATCCGTCCGCGTCGACGGCTCGCCGGAAGTGGTCGAACGTCCAGCTCTGCGGCAGCAGTTGAGGGCTGTCGGACTGGATGTCGCGGGACGGCTTGAAGGCGGTGGTGACCATCCAGTAGACGGGGAAGAGGCAGACGACGACCGTCACGGTGGCGGCGATGTTGAGCGGCAGGCGGCGCAGTGCGCGCGAGGTCGTCACAGCTCGTTCTCCTGTCGGAACATCTGGCGGAAGTAGGCGACAAGGACGCCGGACATGAGCAGCACGGTCAGCATCGACGCGGCCGATCCGAGGTCGTAGCGCTGCTGGGCCAGTGCGGTCTGCACGGCGTAGACCGGCAGGATCGTCGTGGCGTCGCCGGGGCCGCCGCGGGTCATCACCCAGATCTGCACGAACGCCTTGAACGTCCAGATGACTTCGAGGGAGAGCACGAGCATGAAGATCGGTCGTACGATCGGCAGGGTGACGGAGTGGAAGATCCGGAACCCGGACGCGCCGTCGATGCGGGCGGCCTCGTAGAGCTCGGCGGGCACGGTGGTCAGCGCCGAGTACAGGGTGATCGCCGCGAACGGCACCGACTGCCACACGACCAGCGTGACGAGGATGGCGAACGCCGCCGGCCCGTGTGCCAGCCAGGGGTAGCCGTCGAAGGAGCTGAAGCCGAGGCCGGTGAGGGCGTGGTTGACGATGCCGAACTCGGAGTGGAAGAGCCACTGGAACACGGTGGTCGCCGCGACCACGGGCATCGCCCAGGTGAGGACGAGTGCGCTGAGCACGGCTGTGCGGCCGAAGCGTCCGAGCCGCTCGACCATCAGCGCCACGAGTGTCGACAGGACCATGATCAGTGCGACGTTGACGGCCATGAAGAGGAAGGTGCGGCGCACCACGGCCCAGAACCGCGGGTCGGACAGCAGTTCCGTGTAGTTGTCGAGGCCGGTGAAGTGCGCTTCACCGAGGATGAGCTGGCGCAGGCCGAAGTCCTGGAAGGAGATCAGGACGGCCCGCGCCAGCGGGTAGACGAGCAGGTACAGCATCCCGAGGACCGTGGGCGCGACGAGCAGGTAAGGCCAGATGCCGGACATCGTGGAGCGGCGGGTGGGGGTGATGGGCGTGCGCCGAGGCGGTCGGGACACCACCGGGTCGCGGACGATCGTCACGGCGTACTCCTCTCGCTGTGGGTTCTCGGTGCGGGGTTTCGACGCGGCGTGGTCAAGGGGCGGGTCAGGAGCCGGACTTCATGGCGTTGGTGATGGCGTCGGATGCCTCGGCGGCCTTCTTCTTCGGATCGCCGCCGGTGAGGACGGCGGTCAGGTAGTCCTTGATGGGGTTCTTGGCCTCGACGGCTGCCCAGCCCGGCGTGTTGGGCGTCGCGTGGCCGACGGCCGCTCCGACCGCCATGGCGGAGGCGCCCGGATCGTCGGCGACCGCGGTGGCGAGCGTGGTCTTGTTGGGGACGTAGCTCATCGCGACGGCGAGCTTCTTCTGCCATGTGTCGCCGGTCAGCTCCTTGACGAAGGTGTACGCGGCGTCGTGATGCTGTGACACCGTCGGGATCACCAGGTCGGAGCCGCCCGTGAAGACCGCGCCGGGGGTGTCGGCCGTCTTGCCCGGGATGGGGAAGAACCCCAGCTTGTCCTTGAGTTCAGGGTTGTTCTGGGCGACGACATTGGCTCCGCCCGGCGTGCTGATGACCTGCGCGACCTGGCCCTTGGCCATCACCTCGGCCTGTGGCGGCTGCGCCTCGTCGGAGTCCTTCGGCCCCTTGCCGAGTGCTTGCAGCTTTTCGTAGAAGGCCATGGCGCGCAGCGCTTCGGGGCTGTCCAGTGCGCCCTTCCAGGTGCCGTCCGACTCGGTGGCGAGGTCACCGCCCTCGTCCCAGACGAAGCCGGCGTAGGTGTACCAGTTCTGCCCGGGCAGGTAAATGCCTTGCTGGGAGCCCTTGTTGAGCTTCTTCGTCGCGGCCACCCACTGGTCGCGGGTCTTGATGGCGGCGGCGTCGATGCCGGCCTTTTCGAAGAGGTCCTTGCGGTAGATGACGACGCGGTTCGCCGCGTAGTACGGGATGCCGTACTGCTTGCCCTCCCAGGCCCCCGGTTCGGCGAGCCCCTTGAGCCAGGCGTCGCCGCCGAGGTCCTCGACCTTGTCGCTCAGGTCCTTCAGGCCGCCGCTCTGTGCGAACTGGGCGACCTGGGTGTTGCCCGTCTCGATGACGTCGGGGGCGTCGTTGCTGGCCAGCGCGGCGGTCACCTTCTCGCCGATGCCGTCCCACTCCTGGATCTGGATGCGTACGTCGATGTCCGGGTGCGCGGCTTCGAAGCCCTTCTCGAAGTCCTTCTGGAAGGCGGCGGAGACACTGTCACGCATCAGCCACACGTCGATCGCTGTCTTCCCGCCGCCGGCCGAATCCCCGTCGCCGGAGCCGGATGAGCAGGCGCTGAGCCCGGCGACCGCGACGAGCGCGGACACACCGGCAAGGAAACGGAACTTCACGGTTCACCTCTGGGGTGCCGGACCTGACCAGCAACTAACTGGTCAGGTGACCTCTGGTGAGGGAGAAAGCTGGCATAGACCAATGGCTGCGTCAACCCCCGCTGCACACAGGGGAGTTAATGATTTGGTTGTCGATCTCCACGCTTTCGTGGTCAACTGGTCAGGCAGCTGGTCGTACGGCAAGAGGGGGCGGACGGTGACCACCGACGCGAACGACGCGGGCGGGACAGCGAAGGCAGGGGTCGGACGGCGCTCCTCAGGAGCTGTGCTCAAGCGGGAGCGGGTCCGTGACCACCTCCTGCAACTCATCGAGTCACAGCGCCCCGGCGATCCCATCCCCTCCGAGCGCGCGCTCTGCGCGGACCTGGGTGTCTCGCGCCCCACCCTGCGCGCGGCCGTCGATGAACTGGTCGCGGCGGGCGTTCTGGTCCGCGAACACGGTCGCGGCATGTTCGTCGCGCCGGAGAAGATCACTCAGGAACTGATCTCGCCCGCGCACGGCCTTGAGGTGCCGCGCGCGGGGGGCGCCTGGTCCAGCCGTCTCCTGGAGTTCACCACCATCCAGGCCGGCGCCCGCGTCGGCCGCAAACTGCGCCTCTCCCCCGCCGCCCGGATCGTGTACGTGGCCCGGCTGCGGCTCGTCGACGGCGCCCCGATGGCCATCGAGCACCTGCACATCCGAGCCGATCTGGTGCCCGGCCTCTCCGCGCAGGAACTGGAGAGCGGCGATCTGTACGAGCATCTGAGCGAACACCACGACGTTCACGTCCGCGAAGCGACCCAGACCATCGAGCCGACGGTGGTGACCCGGGCCGAGGCCGAGGTACTCGAAGTGCCCGAACTCTCCCCCGCCCTGCTGGTCGAGCGGCTCACCTCGGATCATTCCGGCTGCCCGGTCGAGTACGTCCACTCGCTCTACCGCGGCGACCGCTACCGCATCGTCTCCCGGCTCACCCTCGGCCCGGCCGCGACCGCGCCGGAGCACACGCCCAGCCACCACCCCGGCATCCCGCCCGGTGACTTCGCCCACCGCGACACGGTCGCCTCCTCCACCCGCGGCGACGTTCAAGCCATCTGACCTGGGCCTTGGTTGAGCAGAGCCGGAGTTGAGGTGGGGGGCCTACTTGCGCAACAGCGCGCAGACGAAGTTCTCCTCCACGGTCCGCAGTCGCTCCAGGAGTTCCGGCTTGTTCGTCTTGTTGATCTGGGTGGTGAGGGAGAGGGTCAGCGACCGCTTGCCGTCCGGGGTCGCCGCGATCAGTTGCGTGTAGCCGGGGAAGTTGCCCGTGTGGCCGTACACCACGCCACATCGGGTGGCATACCGGAAGATCGCCAGACCGGCCTTGTTCTTGCCGGGGCCCGCGGGTTCGGACGCACCGTTCACCCACTTCCGCTGCTGGCGGCGTGTCCGGTCGGAGATCAGCTTTGCGCCGGCGTAGCCGCGGATGAAGGCCGTCATGTCCTTCGGTGTCGAGATGATCCCGCCCGATGCCCACACGCCCGACGCGCTCAGCACCTCGCTGAGGTCCTCGGGCGGGTTCGACGCGGTGATGTCGTAGCCGTGCATGTACGGCCTGGGCATGCGGTAGCCCTGCGGCAGGCTGGTGCCGCGCAGGCCCAGCGGGCGGTACACGAACTCGGCGAGCAGCTCTTCGTAGGGACGGTCCGTCACCGCCTCCGCCATCAGTGCCACCGCGATGTTGTCGGAGTTGGAGTAGGTGTAGCGGGACCCGGGGCGGAACCTCAGCGGCTCATCGGCCACGAAGTCCAGCAGTCGGCGGGAGTCGAAGTGGCGGCGCGGGTTCTCCGTCACCAGGTCCACGAACTTCGGGTCCGCGCTGAAGTCCGGCAGGCCGCTGGTGTGGTTCAGGAGCTGGCGCAGCGTGACCCGATGCCAGGCGCGCGGCAGCCGGGGAAGCACCTTGCCGATGGTGTCGTCCAGGCGCAGCTCCCCGCAGTCGACGAGCTGCAGGGCGACCGCGCCGCTGTACGCCTTGGCCGTGCTGGCGATGCGCATGTGGTCGGTGACTCTGATCGGACGGTCGGTGCCCGTCTTGGCCACCCCGGCCCGGTAGACCTCGGTACGGGGCCCGCGCTTGAGCACGGCGATCGCTCCGGGAGGTCCACCGGGCGCGGTGGTCAGTTCCCGCAGCTGCCGTTGCAACGCCCGGTCGTCACCTGCGGGAAGATCCGCGGCGTGGGCCGGGGCCTGCACCAGGCCCGCCGTGCAGGCAACGGCCAGGAGGGCGACGAGGGGAAGGCGGACCTGCGTAGAGCTGGGAGCAGACACGGAAGGACTCCTGAGGCATGAGCACGGCGGGACGTCAGAGCGACCAGCTGCCGACAGGGCACCTGATCTCCTGGGCCCACAGGTGTTCCAGCACCGACGTGCTCCTCACCAGGGCACCTTCCGTTCATCCCATAACAGGATGAACAGAAACAAACGGCTGCCCCATCACCTACGTGACGCGGCCGTACTGCACCTCAATGAGTGACACGGAAGCCACCAGCACGAACGCTCCACCGCAGGAAACCCTCCCGCGGCCGTGCACTGCCCCGGAGCCACCTCCAGCGCTAGGGGATCACCGTTCCGGAGCCGTTGTCGTTGCTCAGGTTCGCCCCGAACCACGCCTGCGCCGCCGGTGCTCCGATGTCCACCGGGTTGTACGCGACCGACTTCGAGGCTGTCGCCCCCGAAGAGGTGCCGCGCAACAGCCACACCGCGCCACCGTTGACGACGCTGCCCAGGTTCTCCCCCGGAGCCCCCGTGACCAGGTCCGCCTTGCCCTCACCCGTCATGTCGAGCACACGCAGCGATCCGCCGAACAGGTCGCCGGACTCCGCGACTCCCGGCACACCATCCGTGTCCTGGTGGAACGCCTGCGCGCCCGTGCCAGTCAGCCCGTTCTTGCCGCCCTTGAGCAGCACGACGGCGCCCGCTTTCGCCTTCGAGCCGATCGCCTCGCCGGGCACCCCGACGGCCAGGTCGGGGTAGCCGTCCGCGTTCACGTCGCCCGTGCTCAGCCGCCCGCCGAATTGGTCGCCCTTCTCGCTCGCCCCGGGCACACCCGCCGTGCTCTGGGTGATGGTCTGCGTACGGGTCTGGCTGGGGCCGGACGCCGAACCGTAGTAGATCTTGACGGTGCCGGGGTCTTCCTCGGTGCCCTCGGTGTCGCCGTTCGGGAAGATCCGGGTGGCGAGGTCGGCGTAGCCGTCATGGTCGAAGTCGGCGACGGCCGTGCCGGCGGATGAGTTCAGGCGCTGCGGGACAGTGGACAGGCCGGCCTCGGTGCCGAGCCACAGCTTGCCGCCCTCGGCATGGTTCTCGTAGACGTAGAAGGTCGCGAGGTCCTCGATGCCGTCGCCGTTGAAGTCGCCCGTGGCCGTCGAGTTGATGGAGTTGTCGGTGCTGTAGACCTTCACCTCCTGCTCGCGGGCGGCAGTGCCGCTCCGGTCGAAGGGGCCGTAGAGCACGTCGTGATAGTCGTAGTCCGCGCCGTTGCGCATGAACAGGTCGGCGTGCCCGTCGCCGTCGAAGTCCCCCGCGGTGATGTCGTCGCCGACCTGGGTATCTGCCGGTGCGCCGATACGGACGGCGCCCTGGCCGGTGATGCCGGTCTCCCGGCCCCACAGCACGATCACCGAGCCGTTGACGTTGTTCTCCGGCCGGTAGTCGCGGGCGACCACCGCGAGATCGGTCAGGCCGTCGCCGTCCAGGTCGCGGGAGATCATCGCGTAGCCGAAGACCTGGTCGTCGCCGGAGGCGCCGGGCACACCCTCGGTGTCCTGGGTGATGACCGTGGTGCGCGCCGGGTCGAGGCCCTGCGCCGAGCCGTAGCTGACCGTGATGTGGCCGGCCCGGGCGTGGCCGCCGACCTTCGCGCCGGGGGCGGCGACGGCGACGTCCTGGTAGCCGTCACCGTCGAAGTCCTCGCGCACGGTCGCGGCGCCGTCCTCCGCGAAGGCGCTGCCCGCGACGATCGGCACGCCGAGCGTTCCGATCAGGGCGGCGGCTACGGCGGTCGATATGGCAGGTCGGCGAATGCCCACGATTCCTCCTTGAGCGCGCGAGCGACGTCGAGACACGTGCGCGCAGATGTGATTCACCTTCGAGACACGCGGAAACGCCGGATGGTTGTGCGGCGAACGGCATCTGAACGGGCCGAGGCGAGGCGAGGAGTCCCCTGCACCTTCGACAGCACGCTTGGTCGCGGCGAAGCCCTCGGAGATGCGCCCACCCTTCGCGTCGCGGAACTCGACGTCCACCCCGTAGTTCGACACCTTCGAACTGCGGTTGGTGATCCGGATCTCAGCTGTCGGCCAACGCACGGTGGGGCCGCAGGCGGCCGACGGTCGGAGTGCCGAACTGCGGCGCCCCCGCGCGGCCCGCGGTCCATCAGTCGCGCTGCGCCCGATGGACACTGACGGCATAACCGCCGCCCTCGTAGGCGTCGGCGGCCCACGTCGCGAAGCGGTCCACGAGGCTGAGGTGGGCGGCGGCGCAGTAGGCGTCGTACTCGGGCAGGGTGATGGTGGGCGACACCGGCAGGTGGGCCTTGTCCAGGCCGAATCCGGCGACCAAGAGGCCGCCCGGGCGCAGGGTGGCGGCCAGACGGCTCACCACCGTGGCCTCGGTCCCGGTGGCAAGCAGCGGGAAGATGTTCCCGGCGGCGACCACCAGGTCGAAGCCCGGCCCCACCTGAAGTTCGACTGGGTCGAACGTGGCCAAGTCGGCCTGGATCCAGGGCAGTTCCGGCGCCTGCTTGCGCGCCACGGCCAGCATGGAGGCGTCCAGATCGACCCCGACGCAGTCGTACCCGAGCTCCGCCAACCGGATCATGACCCGGCCGGTCCCGCACCCGGCATCCAGCACCCGCCCCCCGGCAGGCACCAGCGCGGCGCACAACCCTGCCTCACCGTGCATGTCCTTGCCGCTGTCGGCCAGGGCCGCGAAACGGGCGGCATAGTCCTCGCCGGACGTCCCACCAGTCAGTTCTTCCCAACGGCTCATGACGAACAGCGTAGACGCACGCACGGGCCAGGTGAGCGGCATGAGGCTGCCTACGCCGAGGCGTCGTGCTCCGGAGGGTGGGCGCCGGTCGCCCGGCGATGTGTCGCTCGGATGAGGACGCCCACCAAGGCGGCCAGGTCCGCTGCGCCGTCCGCGTCATCCGCGTAACGGGTGGTCTGCAAGGGGCCGGTCTGATCCAGCCGGACCCCGTCCCGTTCCAGTACGTGGCCAAGGGCCAGCATGGCGAGGCGGGCGTTGCCGTCGGGGAACGGGTGGAAGAACGCCACGTCCAGGTAGGCCCTGGCCGCACGGGAAGCCAGGGGCACGTTCGCGTCGGTGCTCTCGCGCAGGCAGCGCTCGAAGCCCGCCTGAGTGCCCGGGGTCAGTGCGTAGCGTTCCTGGCCGCCCTTGGCGTAGGCATCGCCCTGCCGGAAAGCAACCCGCGGCCTGCCGAGGACAACGCGCTGCCATGAGGCCAGCAGCGCGCAGCCGAGCGTGCCTCCGTGCGATGCGTCCGCGCGCGATCGGGCCAGTGCCGCAAGCAGCCGGTGGCCGCGAGCCGGGTCCCCGGGACGGCCCTGTGCGGCGCACCAAGTGGCCAAGCCGTCCACGGTCGCCTCGACAGGTGCAGGCGTCTCAGCGGCCGCCGAGGTCCAGTCGACCTGGGATCTGACTCTCCCCCAGGCGGCCAGGGCGTCAGGAGTCACGATAGGGCCGGTCTCCGGTCAGGGCTTCATCAGCCACGATGAGGCCGGTCTCCGGTCAGGCCCACGGCAAGATCCTCTCCCACGGCATCGACCAGGACGGACGACGGTTGCGTCCAGCTCTCGAAGCGTCCGCCGATCGCCCGCTCCACGGCTGCTCTGGCGGGCTCCGGCCGCATGCCGGTGGACGTGAGGAACCACGTCAGGACCGTGTGGCAGAGTCCGTACCAACCGCATTCGGCGCCCGTGCGGTCGACCACCACCGTCACCAGGCGCGTGGCAGCCCGATCCAGATGCCAGCTTCGGTCCTCGGCGGCGGGCGGTGCCAACTGCTCGAATCTTTCCGCCAGTTCCTCGAGCCAGTCGCGCCACTCCAGCAGCGAGGCCACCACCTTGGCAGCCGTGGCAGCGGGCTCCCCCACGGAATGAGAAGCACAGCACCAGCTGGCGACCACGCCTCCGCCACCGCCCTCACCCAGTGCCCAATGCCATCCGCACGCCCAACGGCCGTACCGGGCAGCCACCAGCGCCGTGACCTCGTCGACGAACCGGTGTCTTGCCTCCCACCCGGCATCGGCGGGCGGCACCATCGGCGCAATCATCCCGGCGAGCTCGGCATGGTCTCCGTCGCTCCACACGAAGGCGTTCAGGTCAGGGTCGACGGCAGCCCACGGCAGTCCGGCGGGGGCGAGTTCGTCGTTGCCGGCCGTGGCGTTCCTCCAGGGCTCAGTCGGTCATGGCGAGGGGCCATCGTGCCAAGGGCCCACCACGCTGTCACGCGAGTTTCCGGCACCGACAGCCGCCCGTCACAGCACGTACCCTTTGGCGCTGGTCCCGGTGCACGCGCGGCCATGCCCGCGGATGACGGCGACGCCGGATTACGGCGTCGGCGCCTGGGCACCGGGCACTGGTGCGCAGGAACCTCCTGCCGGCGACGTACAACGGACGAACGGGGCGGAGCATGGGCACGGCGACGACGGTTCCGCAGACGCGGGACATGGAGGGCGATGAGCTCTCCGGCGACGAGGCCTTCGTGGCGCTGCGCCACTACGGGGGCTGGCGGCTGCTGCGCGACGCCTTCGTGCGGTTCCGCTACGCCGACGGGTTCAGTCACTCCCGGGCGCTGGCACTGCAGACGGTCCTCGCGCTCGTCCCGCTCGCGATCGTCTTCGTCGGCCTGTCGAGCGTGCTGCACACACAGGGCATCGGCCGGTTCGCCGAGGTGGTCATCCACCGCATGGCACAGGGACCGAGCGCCGATGTCGTCGACGAGGCGCTGGCCCGCAGCCGCCGTACCGCTGACGGTGGGACCCAGGCCGCTCTCTGGTTCGGGCTCGTGTTCTCCCTGACCAACGTCACCACGGCGATGTGCCAGATCGAACGCGGCGCCAATCGGATCTACGGCAACGAGCGCGACCGGCCCTTCCACCGCAAGTACTTGCGCGGCTTGGTCATGGCCGTGACCGCGGGCCTGCCTCTGGGCCTGGGATTCGTCGTCATGGTGGCGGGCCGTGACCTGGCGGCCGCGGCGGTGTCGGTCTTCGGTGCCGGGCCCTGGGTGACCACGCTGTTCGGGGTGGCGCGCTGGCCGTTGGGCTTCGTGCTGGCACTCGTGGCGGCGAGCATCATCTTCAGGCTCGCGCCGCGGCGGCGCCAACCCGGTTATACGTGGCTGGCGTTCGGCGCGGCGGTCTACCTCCTTCTGTGGACAGCTCTGACCGGCCTGCTGAGCCTGTACCTCTCGCTCAGCGGTTCCTTCGACACTGTCTATGGTCCGCTCAGCGCCTTCATGTCCTTGCTGCTCTGGGCCTACCTGACCTCGATAGCCCTGTACCTGGGCCTGGCCTTCGGCGCGCAGCTCGAGGCGGCCCGTGCGCTGCAGCCGGGCCCCATCGAAGCGGACCCCGGAGTCTGAACCGGATGGGGCCGTGGTGCTTCTTCGTGCCGGTGGGCCTGTGCTTGGGTGGACCGTCCCTCGTCAGGAAGGCGCCCCGGCATGACCGCCAAGTACGACGTCAAGCGTGAGCTCAAGAGCTGCTATGCGCCCAGGAACACTGACTGGGAGCTCCTCGACGTCCCCGAGCTGCACTTCCTCGCCATCGACGGGCACGGCGATCCCAACACCGGCGCCGAGTACCGCCGCGCGGTGGAGGCGCTCTATCCGGTCGCCTACACCGTCAAATTCGCGAGCAAGAACAACCTCGGAAAGGATTTCGTCGTCGGCCCGCTCGAAGGACTGTGGTGGGCCGACGACATGGACGACTTCCTGACCAGGCGCAAGGACAACTGGCGGTGGAGGCTGCTCATCAACCTCCCCGACTGGGTCACCGGCGACATGATCGATGACGCCAAGCGCACCGCCCTCGCCAAGAAGAACCTCCCGGCCATCGCGGACGTCCGGTCGGAGACCCTGCGCGAGGGCACCAGCGCCCAGCTCCTGCACATCGGCTCGTACGACGACGAGACCCCGGCCCTGAACAGGCTGCACCAGGAGTACCTGCCCGCCAACGACCTTCGCGAGACGGGGCTGCACCACGAGATCTACCTCAGCGATCCGCGCAGGACGAGCCCCGCCGAACTCAGAACGATTCTGCGGCAGCCAGTGGAAGCCCGCTCCGACTGAGTGCGACAGGTGAGGCGCTCGCGGTCACCGATCGCACCGCGTCGGCCACCCGTTCGTCAAGATGCTCATGCCTCTATGCGCAGCCAGGTGTTGCCCGCGCGGAGCCAGAGAAAGCCGTCGCGGCCCTGACCGCAGCGCAGCACGACCCGGCCCGGCACACGGATCCGCTCCCGGCCGGTGACTGTCCAGGTGCCGCCGTCGAGCTCGGCGCGGGTGAGTTCCACGGACCGCTTGTTGTGGTCCCGGCGGGTGAGCACCGCCCGGTTGCCGCGGACCGCGAAGCCGTCCGGGGCACGGACGGGGCTGGGATGGCTGACCACGCCGCCGGTGGACGGGGTGATCCGGGTCAGGAAGGTGCCGCCTCTGCCGCTGCCCGAGTACCAGACCAGCCATACCCGTCCGTTCTCGGTCGCCGCGGTGCAGCCTTCCAGCGGGTGGTCGGGCAGTCGTCCGTCCGGAGTCCAGGACGACTTCCCCTGGATGTCCCAACCTGCCAGGCCGGCCCCGGACTCCGGGTGGCCGCCGTAGATGCCTTCGTCTCCGTAAGCCGTCCAGATGCCACCGTGGGCGTCGGTGACCAAGGCGGGGATGTCATCTCCCACGCAGAACTCGGCTTCAGGTGTGCCGGACGGGGAGAACACCACGGCATTGGGCTTCCAGAGGCCCTCGGCCTGGTTCAGGGACGTACGACCGCTCACCAGCAGGAATCGGCAGTCCGGCAGAAGGGCTAGGTGGCTGGGCCACATCGCGATGTCCTGCACCGGGGTCCGCTGCTCCCCCTGTCCCGTGACGGTGAGCAATTCGCCGCTGAACGGGAGCGTCGGCCGTAGCCCGATCCACCCCTTGGGGTAGCGGCCGCGCTCAAGGTAGCGCCGGTGGACGAGCAGGACCGCGAGCTCCCCGGCAGGCCCGACACTCCACCACAGGGCCCGGAGCCCCCGGGCGGCATCGACAACGGGAAGTCGCCACACGTGACGGATCGCGGCACGGGAACGAGCAGGTACGCGGCACAGATTCATGAGCGGTCGCCTTGGGGACTCCGGGGGCCGAGCCGCCCGAAGAGCGCTACCTTACCGGCTCACTTTCAACCAGTAGAGGGCCCACCCGGCGACGGGCGGACCCCCTTGGGCGCGGGCCAGTTGCGGGGTGGGCGGGCCCCGGTTTGCTTCGCTCGGCCCTCAGCCGCTCGGTCCTCAGCCGCTCGGCCCTCGGCCGCTCGACTCGCAGTAGCTCAACTACTCAGCGGGCCTGCGCCGCTTCCAAGCCCATGGACGCCACCTCAAGACCCGTACGCACTCCGTCGACGACCTGACGGGGATCGTCGGGAAGGTTGATGCTGCCCTCACGGGGGCTCTCGTCGGCATGAGCGGGTGCGGGTGCGGCCACGGCAAAAGCAGCAGCGGCAGCGGACAGGGCGACAACGACGCGCTTCGTGTTCTTCATGCCCACTTGAACGATCACGAGGGCCATCAGGATGCGCACACCCGGGCAACTCAGGGGAAAACGGCATCACTGCTGCCGTAAGGGTTCCGGTGGCTACCAGCGCACCGGCACCTCTCGCAGGCTCCGCATGAGACTGGCCCTCCACTGCGGGGCGGCGTCGCCGTCAAAGGTCAGGCGAGGGAAGCGGTCCAGCAGGGCGCGCAGGGCCAGGGTCGCCTCCAGGCGCGCCAGCGGGGCGCCCAGACAGTGGTGCAGCCCGTGTCCGAAGGCGAGATGGGCGCGGGTCACGGATGGATCGCGGCGGATGTCGAACCGTTCAGGGTCCGGGAAGCGTACGGGGTCGCGGTTCGCGGCGGCGATGGAGAGCACGACACGCGCACCCGCCGGTAGGTGAGCACCGCCGAGGGTGACGGGTTCAGCCGTGTAGCGATAGGTGCCCGCCGGCGCGGGCGACTCGAAGCGGAGCGTTTCCTCCACCGCGCCGGTGAGCAACTCCGGGTCGGCGCGGAGGGCTGCGAGCTGCTCGGGGTGCCGGAGCAGCAGGTGGACGGCGTTGGCGATGAGGTTGACGGTGGTCTCGTGCCCCGCGACGAGCAGCAGGAAGGCCATGCCGAGCAGTTCCTCCGGCGTGAGCCGGTCGGCTTCGTCCCTGTCGTGGGTTCGGACCAGCGCGTGCAGCAGATCACTCTCCGCCGCTTCTGGCAGGGCCCGCTTCTGCTCCGCCAGCCCCGCGAGGTACACCGCCATCTCCTGCGAGGCGCGGGCGGACTGCTCCGCGTCGTCGAGTGCGACGACTTTGGTGGACCACGCGCGGAAGGCGGTCCGGTCCGCGTCCGGTACGCCGAGCAGCTCGCAGATGATGGTGAGCGGCAGCGGATAGGCGTACGCGGCCACGAGGTCGGCACGGCCGTCGGCGCCCACGGCGTCCAGGAGCGCGTCGGCGGCCTCCTGGACGCGGGGCCGCAGCGCCTGGACGCGTCGGGCGGTGAACTCGCGGGCCACCAGCGTTCGCAGGCGGGTGTGATCGGGCGGGTCGACCTGAAGCATGTTGCGGCCCACGGCGTACAGCCCGTCGTCCTCGAAGTCGGCGGAGTGGCGTACGTCGTTACGGAAGCGGGGGTCCACGAACGCGGCGCGCACTTCCTCGTGCCCGACCACCAGCCACGACTCGTCCCCGGTGGGGAACCGCACATGGTGGACGGGCCCGCGGGAGCGCAGTGCGGTGAAGGCGGAGTAGGGGTCGGCCGTGAAGTCCTCGGTGAGGTCGGCGAGTCGGAGGGTGGGGTGGGACGTGCGCATCGACGGCTCCCGGAAGGAAGTGGGGATTACTCCCCGCTTGGGTGGCGGTGGAGACCGTAACACGAATCGGGGATAGCTCCCCGTTTTGTGGTTCCCCAGCACTCGGGGCAGCTCGCAGGCCCGGCTGGTGGCGCGGCCCGCAGGCCGGTGTTGGACTGCGCGTCAGACAGCGCGGCAGCGGCAGCCGACCTCTACCGCGGGCTACGTGGACGGGGTGCCGCAGAACTGCGCTTCCGTCACCTGGCACGATGAGCGCCCATGCATGGTCAAGAAGCTGCGGCAGCCCAAGCCCTCCGCGTGGTCACCGAACTCTTTCCCGACGCCCTGGGAGCCTTGCTCGGTGGCTCCGCCGCCCAAGGGCGCGCGACGGCGGCCAGCGATCTGGATGTGGCCGTCCTTGTTCCGGACTCGGACATCAGCCGGCGGGAGGTGAGGCGCCACGAGGGCCGCACGGTCGAGTTGTTCCTCAATACCCCGGCCGACATACCGGAGTTCTTCGCCTGGGACCGGGCCCGGCGTCGGGGAACCGTCCTGTTCGTCTACGACCAAGGCCTGCCGCTGACCGATCCGCACGGTCACGTGGCCCGTACGCGCGAACTGGCCCGCGACATGCTTGCCTCCGGCCCTCCCCCGCTCACCACGGCCGAGTGGGAACACGGCCGCTACGCGCTCACCTGTTTCCTGGACGACCTGGTCGACACCCTTCCCCGCGATCGGCACGAACAGCTTTCCCTCGCCGACCAGGTGCTGCGTCTGGCAGCAGACCTGGTCACCGCGCACCACGGCGCCTGGACGGGCATCGGCAAATGGCTTCCCCGGCGGCTGCTCAGTGCCGACCCCGCGCTGGGCAAAGCCCTCCTTGACGGCCACCTGGCAGTGGCCGAGCACGCCGATCCCCAGCCGTTGGCCACGGCGGTGAAGCGAACTCTCGACCTGCTCGGCGGACCACTGCTGGAGGGCTACTGCCAACCCTGGCGCCCCTGAACCGCCGTCGACGCCATCGCGGGCCGGTCCACGTCACGTACTGCGCACGCAGTCGCTACCCGCCGTCCGGGGTTGATCGAAGGAAGTCCGTCAGTGCGGCGGCCAAGGCCTCGGGGGCCTGTTCCGCGACGTGGTGGCCGGATTCGATGCCGTGACCTCGGACGTCGGTGGCCCATCGGCGCCAGATCGCGCGAGGGTCCCCGTAGCGGTCCTCCAGGTCGTCCCGGAGAGACCACAGGACCAGCGTCGGGCAGGTAATGCGCCTACCGGCCGCACGGTCGGCTTCCTCGTGGCGTCGGTCGACCGTGAGGCCGGCGCGGTAGTCCTCAAGCATCGCTCTCACCACATCGGGATCGCGTGTGGCCTGCCGCCACTCCTTGTGGTTCTCCTCCCCCATCGTCTCGGGGTCGCCGTGGTACCAGCTGTCAGGGTCAGCGGAGATGACACGCTCGGGGATGCCCGGTTGCGCGAAGAAGAACCAGTGCCACCACTGCGTGGCGAACTCGGGGGTGATCCGCGACAGATGCTCCGTCAGCGGCAGGCAGTCCGCGAACACCACCCGGGAGACGCTCTCGGGGTGGTCGAGTGCGAGGCGCAGAGCCACGCTGCCTCCGCGGTCGTGCCCGAGGAGGGAGAAGCGGCGATGTCCGAGGCGGCGCATCACGGCCATCACGTCGTCGGCCACCGCGCGCTTGGAGTAGCCGACGTGATCCGCCGTGAAGCTCGGACCCCTGGAGCGCCCGTACCCCCTCAGATCCGGACACACCACCGTGTGACCGGCTCGCACGAGCAGCGGAGCCACCCGGTGCCACGTCGCCGAAGTGCGGGGGTGCCCGTGCAGCAGCACCACCGGCGGGCCGTGGCCACCGAAGCGGACGAAGACGGAAGCCTCGCCGACCTCGATCTGCGCTGTCTCGAATCCTTCGAACACGCGGCCTCCTTTGAGCGGCGAAGCCCGTACCGCGCATTCACCGTCGACACGGGACCGACCCTTCGGTTGCCCCGACCGGAATCGGCCATGTATCGAGTCCCGAAATTGGCTGAACCGAGGTGGCCCGATATCCCGGACTCACCCTAAACCTGAGGTCGAGGCTCAATTCGATGAGCCGTTGCGGCTTCACCCACATACAGCACTCACCCCCCGCATCAAGCCGCCCCGCCGCGCCTCGGGCCGGTGCCGCCCACCCCCTCGACGATCACTGCAGCCCCAAGGGCACTACTCGCGGTCTTTCCACCACACAAGATCCCGGCACCCCTACGCGATCACTGCGGAAGACGGGGCTCCGGCGACGGCGGTCTTGAGCCAACCACCTCCGAACGCCGCGGAGTTGGCGGTTCCAGCAGACCTGAAAAGTCCCGTTCACGCAGGTCACAGGGAGTCCGTGCCCTATCAAAGCAACCCGGGTGATCACCGGCGAGTTGAACAAGCTTCAAAGGTTGACCACAAATTACACACATCCCCTCTTCAGACCGGCGCCAATGGTCTAGATTGACCGTGCTTCACATGCGGACACGAGGCGACAAAAGATGATCTATAAGTCCGGCGCCACGGGCGACCAGTAGTTTGCGTACCCCGGCGCCAGGCTTGGGGGTGATCAATTCGTGGTGCCCGGAAGAAACCCAGGGTGTGGGGAACACCCGGGGTTTCGACGGGCTTTTGCGCGCGTCGAAGGTCTGGTGGCAGCGCATGCAAGTCCGCTGCCGCTTGGGTGGGGTGCTCAAGTAACGCTGAAATATCCGGGAGCCATTCGCTGGGGGCGAGGGCCTCCCGGGGGGAGGAACAGCGTGGCGTGGCACGGGGGGCGGGGGCCTCCCGAGGGGAGGACACAGTGCGGGGGGCGGGGGCCTCCCGGGGGGAGGAACCGTGTGGAGCGAACACGTCGAGCCCACTGGCGACCTGGGGGGGTCTGTGCAACAGGGGGAATTAGTCAGCCCGTTTCCGCCGGCGCACGGGCGTCCGGGGAACGGGACAATCAGCCGACCATCATTTGACTGGGAACAGCGTTACCGCCGCGTCGTGATCACCAGCGACGCCGTGGTCACCGCCTTCGTGGTGGCGTCGATCGGCGGCTTCTTCGGGGTCCGGGACGCCGCCAACTGGCACGAGAAGTGGCGCATCCTCGCCTTCGGCACGGAGCTCCTTGTGCTGGGAGCACTCGCGGCGAGCAGGTCGTGGGCTCCGGCCGTACTGGGCCAGGGCGCGGAGGAGTTCCGCCGGCTCGGACGCGCGGTGTTCACGGCGGCCGTCGTGCTGGCGCTCGGGGGGATAGCACTCACCTCGCGCAACATCAAGCTCTGGATATTCGTCGCGATCCCGGCGATCGCGCTCGTCATCATGACCGAGCGGTATCTGCTGCGCCTGTGGCTGCACAGACACCGTAAAGAGGGGCGATGCCTGCGCCCGGTGCTCGCTGCCGGGAGCCTGGCCACCGTGAGCGACCTGATCGCCCGGACCCGCAAGTTCCCGCATCTGGGCTGGCGCGTCGAGGCGGTGTGCACGTCGGACGGTTATGGACTCGACAGTGACCATCTGGACGGCGTGCCGGTCGTCGGCCGGCTGTCCGACGTAGCCGGCCACGTCCGTCGCGACGGCTACCGCGTCGTGGCGGTCACCCCGGACCCGCACTGGTCACCGGACGGACTGCAACGACTGGCCTGGAACCTCGAGGGCAGCGACGCGGAGATGGTCGTGGCCCCCGTACTGATGGAAGTGGCGGGACCTCGGCTGCATGTCGACGCGGTGCTCGGGATACCGCTGCTCCGGGTCAGCATGCCGACCTTCACCGGCGGCCGCCGGGTGGTCAAAGGAGTCGTGGACCGGCTGGGCGCGGCAGTTCTGCTGCTGCTGTTCGCGCCCCTGATGGTGCTCGTCGGGCTGCTCGTGCTGATGGACAGCCGGGGCGGGGCCTTGTACCGCCAGCGCAGAGTGGGCAAGGACGGACACGAGTTCACCATCTTCAAGTTCCGCACCATGGTCGTCGGTGCCGACGCGGCACGCGCCGAGCTAACCGAACACAACGAGGGCGCGGGGCTGCTGTTCAAGCTCCGCCGGGATCCCCGCGTGACCCGCGTGGGAACGGTGCTGCGCCGGTACTCGCTCGACGAGCTCCCGCAGCTCTTCAACGTCCTCACCGGCTCGATGTCGCTCGTCGGACCGCGGCCTCCGCTGCCGGAGGAGTCCGCCGCGTACGGCCCGGACATCCGGCGCCGGCTCCTCGTCAAGCCGGGGCTCACCGGCCTGTGGCAGATCAGCGGGCGCAGCGACCTGCCGTGGGAGGAGGCGGTCCGCCTCGACCTGCGGTACGTGGAGGACTGGTCGCTCGCCCTGGACACAGTGATCTTGTGGAAGACCCTGCGGGCGGTGCTCCAGGGACAAGGGGCCTACTGATGCGACTCATGCGACTGACGCGCGGGGACCGTGGTCCGGCCGGCGCACGGAAGGCAGGCCGCGAGGTCTTGCCCGGGGGGAGGAACGGGATATGAGAGTCAGCGTCTTAGGACTCGGATATGTGGGCTGCGTGTCGGCCGCGTGCCTGGCAGGCATGGGTCACGAGGTCATCGGGGTGGACGTCAACCAGGTGAAGGTCGACCTGGTCAACGACGGCAAGGCTCCGGTGGTCGAGGAGCGGATCGGCGAACTCGTCGCCGAGGCCGTGCGGACCGGAACGCTGCGCGCCACCGGTGACGTCCGCGAGGCGATCATGGGCAGCGATGTGTCGCTGGTCTGCGTGGGTACGCCGTCGGAGCCCAACGGCAGCCTGTGCACCACGTACTTGGAGCGGGTCACCGAGCAGATCGGCGCAGCCCTGGCCGAGCGGGGCGGGCGGCACACCATCGTGTTCCGCAGCACCATGCTCCCGGGCACCTGCCTGGATCTGCTGGTGCCGATCCTGGAGAAGTACGTCGGCGGCACGGCCGGAGTGGACGTCGGGGTCGCGGTCAACCCGGAGTTCCTGCGTGAGGGCACGAGCGTGCGGGACTTCTTCGACCCGCCCAAGACCGTCATCGGTGAGCTCGATCCGGCCAGCGGCGACGTGGTGGCGGCGCTGTACGACGGCTTGCCCGGCGAGGTGTTCCGGGTGCCGATCCCGACGGCCGAGGCCATCAAGTACGCGGACAACGCGTTCCACGGCCTCAAGATCGGCTTCGCGAACGAGCTCGGAGCGGTGTGCCACGCGCTCGGGGTGGACTCGCACCAGGTGATGGACGTGTTCCTGGCCGACCGGAAGCTGAACATCAGCCCGGCCTATCTGCGGCCCGGTTTCGCCTTCGGCGGCTCCTGCCTGCCCAAGGACCTGCGCAGCCTGGTGCACGCGGCACAGCGGGCCGACGTCTCGGTGCCGATCCTCTCCCACGTGCTGCCCTCCAACTCCGACCACCTGCAGCGCGCGGTGGACCTGGTCGAGCGCACCGGCAAGCGCCAGGTGGGCCTGTTCGGGCTCTCCTTCAAGCCGGGCACCGACGACCTCCGCGAGAGCCCGCTCGTCGAGCTGGCGGAGAGACTCCACGGCAAGGGTTACTCCTTGCGGATCTACGACGCCAACGTGAGCCTCTCCCGGCTGATGGGCGCCAACCGCGAGTACATCGAGACCCGGCTGCCGCACCTCGCGCAGCTGATGGCGGACTCCGTCGACGAGGTGCTCGAACACGCGGAAGTGTGCCTGGTCGGAACCAGGGACCCGGACGTTCTCTCGGCGCTGCCCCATGGCGACGGACCGGTGATCGTCGACCTCATCCGCCTTCCCGACGCCGACGCGCGCCGGACAGAACCGGGGTACATAGGCCTTGCTTGGTAACACATCGTTTGGTGACACAACCGGCGGCGGCGGGACAGACCGGCGTGCGCTGATCCTGGTGGAGAACCTGTCGGTGCCGTTCGACCGGCGGGTGTGGCAGGAGTGCACGACACTGCGCGACGCGGGCTGGAAGGTGCACGTCATCTGTCCGCGGGGGGAGAAGCGGGACACCGAGCCGGAGGCGGAGATCGACGGGGTGCGGATCCACCGCTATCCGTTGCGCGCGGCCACCGGAGGTCCCGCGGGCTACCTGCGGGAGTACGGCTCGGCGCTGTGGCATACGGTCCGCCTGGCTCGGAAGGTGGGCCCGGTCGACGTGGTGCACGCCTGCAACCCGCCCGACCTGCTGTTCCTGCCCGCCCTGTGGATGAAGCGGCGCGGCGCGCGGTTCGTCTTCGACCAGCACGACCTGGTGCCCGAGCTGTATCTCTCCCGGTTCGACCGCGGCGAGGACCTGCTCTACCGCGCCGTGTGCGCGCTGGAACGGATGACCTACCGGGCCGCGGACGTCGTGCTCGCCACGAACGAGAGCTACCGGGACGTCGCGGTGCGCCGCGGCGGCCAACGGCCCGCGGATGTCTTCGTGGTGCGCAGCGCGCCCGTGATCGAACGGTTCCAACCGGTGCCGCCCGAACCGGAGTTGAAGCGCGGAAAGCAGCATCTGCTGTGCTACCTGGGTGTCATGGGCCCGCAGGACGGCGTCGACTACGCCTTGCGGTCCTTGGCGAAGCTGCGCGACAACCTCGGCCGCACCGACTGGCATGCGGTGTTCGTCGGCTCCGGCGACGCCTTCGACGCGATGGTGGAGCTGTCCCGGCGGCTCGGGCTCTCCGAGCAGGTGCAGTTCACCGGGCGCATCCCGGACGCCGAGCTGGTGCGCTATCTGTCCACCGCGGACGTGTGCCTCTCCCCCGACCCGCGCAATCCGCTCAACGACGTGTCGACCATGAACAAGGTCATGGAGTACATGGCGATGGGCCGGCCGATCGTCTCCTTCGACCTCAAGGAGGCGCGCGTCTCCGCCGGCGACGCCGCCGTCTACGCGCCCGCCAACGACGAGGCCCAATTCGCCGAGCACATCGCGCTGTTGCTCGACGACCCGGAGAAGCGGGCCCGGATGGGCAAGATCGGCCAGGAGCGGGTCGGTGGAGAGCTTTCCTGGCAGAACTCCCAGAGATCGTTGCTCGCCGCCTACGCCGCCGCCTGCCCCGACCGCACCCGTGTCGGTGGCGCCTCGACCCGGATGGGGAGGAGGCGGCGACGTTGAGCGATGACACGATACGCCTGGTCACCGTCGGGCGGATCTTCCGTGGGCGTTGGCGACTGCTCGCCGTCGTCACCCTGCTGGGCGCGCTCGTGGGCTACGGCGCCTCGGTGGTGCTGTTCCCGCCGCGTTACACGGCGTCGGCGTCGGTACTGCTGCCGGGGGCGTGGGAAGAACGCGAGCTGCTGACCCAGGTGAACGTCGCGACCAGTTCGTCGGTGGTCGACCGGGTGGCCGGCACGCTCGACTGGACGGGCGGCGACGGAAGCGACCTCATCGACGAGGTGAGCGCCAAGGCCGCCGACGGGAACATCGTCAAGATCTCGGGTACGGCCGACACGCCGCAGCACGCACAACAGCTGGCCGACCAGGTCGCCAAGGAATACGTCACCTTCGCCACGCGCGTGGCAGGCGGCAGCACCGACCCCGCGAGGGCCACGGGACCCGAGGCGCTGCGGAAGAAGGTCGCGGAGACCAACCGCCGCATCACCGAACTGGCCAAGGCTGCCGATCCGGGGCAGACCGTGGAGAGCGTGCAGGCCCGCACCTCGCTCGAGAAGCTGCGCACCTCGCTGGAGGAGGCCATGCAGAAGCTGGAGGAGGCAGATCCCGCGAGCGGCAAGGCCGGCCTGGTCGTCATGGGTCCCGCGGCCCTGCCGACCGGCGAGGCACCGCCGACGAGGACGCAGCTCATCGTCGGCGGGGCACTGCTGTTCCTTCTGATCGCGGTCATCGCCCACCTCACCGCGGCACGGTCCAATCGGCGGCTGCGTACCGAAGCGGAGATCGCCGCGGCACTGGGCTCGACACTGATCGGCACCGTCGACGTACCCGATGGAGGGTCCGTGCACCGGCCGCGAGGCCGTGGCCCGCGGTCCTGGATCCGCCATTTCCTCGGCGTCGACACCCGGTGGGACATACCGGCCCCGGTGGCGTCGGGTGACGAGGCCGGCAGACAGCTCCGCTACCGGCGGGTGTGCGCTCGTATCCGGATTCACGTGCCCGGTTCGCGACGGCTGCTGCTGGTCGTCCCGGACGGCGACGAGATCGGTCGCCTGGCCGCCGGACAGCTCGTCGCCGAGGCCAAGGGCGATCCGCAGCTGCGGATGGTGGACGTCTCGGCGTCCCGGCCGATGGTGCCGGACCGCGACACCGAGTCCGGCGCTCTGGTCGTCCTCAGTGCGGGCAGTTGGACCGCGGGGGAACTCGCCGGCATCGCCGAGGCGTGCGCGGACGGCAGGCACGAGATCGTCGGCATCGTCGTCGCCGGCACGGTCCGGGCCCGTCCCACGCGGCCTGTCGGACACCCTCCGGAGAATGCCGCCCCGGCCCTCGCGGCTCGCGGCCAGGCGACGGGAGGTTCGGCGTGACGACCAACACGACCTCGGAGTCGTCGACAGCCGCTCCGCTGCTGAACCTGCAGGCGCTGGTGGTGTCGGTGCGCAGGCGCCGTCGCCTCTGGTGCACCCTGGCGCTGATCGGGCTGCTGGTCGGCGCGGCGGTGGCCGTCCTGCGACCGCCGCCGCCGGCCGCCATGGCCAAGGTGCTCGTCGCGCATCAGGACGATCAGCCGAACGACACCGGGACGCTGATCCGCACCGACGTCGAGGTGCTGCAGACCACGCGGATCGCCGACAAGGCCCTGAAGTCCCTCAAGTCCTCGGTGAAGCCCGAAGACTTCTTGCAGGACTACCGGGGAACCGGCGTGACCAACAACCTGTTGCAGATCGACGTGACCGCTGACAGCGACGCGGAAGCGGTGGCCCGGGCAAAGGCGTTGGCGGACGCGTTCATCGCAGATCATGTGCGGCGGATGCAGGAATCCGCGAAGGCCGAGGCCGAGGCCCTGCGCGACCAACGCGACCGGATGCGCAAGGAACTTGCCCAGGTCAACAAGTCGATCGGCGGCAGGACACAGGAGACCGAGACCGACCCGGAGTCGTCGGCGAGCATGGAGTCGCTCTTCGCACGCCGGGCCGAACTCACCTCCCGCATCGCCGATTTCGATCAGCGCGCCGAGGATGCGCGCGTGGGCACCCCCCGGATCGTCGCCGGCACGCAGATCGTGGACGACCCGCGCGCGGTGCGGCACTCCGTGCCCCTGGCCGCTGTCACCAACGCCGGCATCGGGCTCGTCCTCGGGCTCGTCCTCGGGCTGGCGGTGGCCGCGATCGGTTCCGTGGTGGCGGACCGTCCCGTACTGCGCCGGGAGATCGCAGCGAACCTGGGGGCCTCGGTCATCGCGGAGCTGCGCCGCGTGCACCGCCGTCCGGTCAAGCTGTGGCAGCTCCGACGGACCCGCGCGGCACGCGAACGGCTCATATCGACCCTGGCCCGCACCGTGCGTGACTCCGGGGAATCGGTGTCGCTCCTCGAGCTGGGCTGTGCGCACAGCACGAGCGCGATCGCCCTGGATCTCGCAGGGGCGCTGGCGGCGGACGGGCCTGTGGTGATCGTCGATGGTCTGCCGGCCCTGCAGCGCGCCGCCCGCGGTCAGGAGCCGGGGGGCCCGGCGGTGGTCAGCGCCGATCGTGCCGCGGACGTGCCGCACCAGATGCGACGGCTCGGTGTCGGCTCGGTCGCGCCCGGCACGGCGTGGACCGGTCTGCAGGACCTCGGTTCCCAGACCGTGCTCGTCGTGCGGGCCGGACACGGCAGCACCGCATGGCTGCACACCGTGGCGCGACAGCTCGCGGACCTGCTCATTCCGGTGATCGGCGTGGTGCTGATCGACCCAGATCCGCGGGACCGGACCGACGGCACCCTGTGGGACGGCCAACACACCGCGCTGCGCGGCCACAACGAACGTCTTGCCCGGCAGAACGCGGCAGACCGGCAGCTCACGGAGCGGCCGTCATGGGCCGTACGAGTGCCGGACAGCGACCAGGAAGCGCGGTAATACATGTGTGGCATCGCAGGCACATACCGGTGGCCGGACGGGAAGGTCGTCGCCGACCGGCTCACCGACACCCTCGCCCACCGCGGCCCGGACGGGGCCGGCAGGTACAGCCACTCCGTCGGTGACGGCGAAGTGCACCTCGGGCACCGCCGGTTGGCCATCATCGACCTGTCCGAGACCGGCGCCCAGCCGATGGTCTCGGACGGCCTCTCCCTCACGTACAACGGCGAGCTCTACAACGCGCCGGAGCTGCGGGCCGAGTTGACGGCCGCCGGAGTGCGTTTTCGCGGCACCTCCGACACCGAGGTGCTCCTCGAGGCCTGGCGGCGCTGGGGCACCGACTGCCTGCCCCGGTTGCGCGGCATGTTCGCGTTCGGGATCTTCGACGAGCGCACCGGTGAACTGGTGCTCGCCCGCGACCAGCTCGGCATCAAGCCGCTGTTCCTGCTCCGGCGCGGCGCGGGTCTGGTGTTCGCCTCCGAGCTCAAGGCGCTGGCCGCCGCGACCGGCGGATCGCTCGAGGTGGACCATGCGGCGCTTGTGGCATCCCTGCTGTACTACTGGGTGCCGGACTCGCGCTGCGCGTTCCGCGAGGCGGAGAAGTTGCCGCCGGGGAGCTGGCTGCGGTGCCGGCCCGACGGCCGGGTGGAGCGCGGCACGTACTGGCACCTGAAGGACGTCGCCGCCGAGGGTCGGGAGCGCGCCCGCAGCGGCGAGCTGCCCGATCTGGCCGCCATCGTCGAGGAGTCGACGCGGCGCCACCTGCTCTCCGACGTCCCCGTGGCGACCTTCCTCTCCGGGGGCCTCGACTCCAGCTACCTGACCGCGCTCGCCGCCCGCGACCGCCCCGGGATCTCCGCGTACACGATCGGGTTCCGCGCCGAGGACGCCAAGTTCGAGGCGATGCCCGACGACCTGCGCTATGCCCGGCAGGTGGCCGAGCAGTTCGGCGTGGACCTGCACGAGATCGAGATCGCCCCGAATGTGCTCGACCTGCTGCCGCAGATGACCTACCACCTGGACGAGCCCATCGGCGACCCCGCCGCGATCAACACCTTCCTGATCTGCTCGGCCGCCCGGGAGGCCGGGGTCAAGGTGATGCTCTCGGGGATGGGCGCCGACGAGCTGTTCGCCGGTTACCGCAAGCACCTGGCCAACCTGCTCGCGCTGCGCTATCAGCGCGTTCCGCGGCCCCTGCGGCGCGGACTGTCCGCGGCCGTGGACCGGATGCCGGTGGCCACGGCCCGCCGGGGCTATCGCTCGGTGCGCTTCGCGAAGCGGTTCCTGTCCTTCGCCGATCTGCCGGAGGAGACCGCCTTCCGGCGCAGTTACACCATGTACGACCAGGATGAATTGCTCGCCCTGGTCAATCCGGATCTGGCCGGGACGGTCGACGACGTGCTGACCGAGCATGCGGACATCTACCAGGACAACGAACTGGACGACTTCGTCAACCGCATGTGTCTGGGCGACGCCCGGATGTTCCTGCCGGGCCTGAACCTCGCCTACACCGACCGCTCCAGCATGGCCGCCTCGACCGAGGTACGGGTGCCGTACGTGGACGTGGAGGTGGTCAGGGCGGCGTTCGCCGTGCCCGGTGATCGCAAGATCGTCGGCAGGCAGGGCAAGGCCGTCCTGAAGGAGGCGGCCACGTCCGTCCTGCCCCGGGAGATCGTGTACCGGCCCAAGGGGCTGTTCAGCGCGCCGCTGCGCGCCTGGATGAGCCGGGATCTGGCACCGCTGGTGCGCGAGGTGGTCAACGACGGCGTGCTCGTCAGCTCCGGGATCCTGCGCCGCGACGCGCTGGCGCGGATGGTCGCCGAGGACGCCGCGGGGCAGCGGGACTTCTCCAAGCATCTGTGGCATGTGCTGACCCTCGAGTACTGGTATCGCGACGCGACCTCTGGCTCCGGCCAGAGCCAAGCGGCCTGACGGCGTTGAACGCAGAAATTAGAGGAGCTCGGGTGAAACAGGTCGTTCAGAACTACAAGAGTGGCGAATTGGCGCTGCTCGACGTGCCGGTGCCGGGGTGCAAGCCGGGCGGCGTGCTGGTGCGGAGCGCCTACTCGCTGATCTCCACCGGGACCGAGCTCATGAAGGTGTCCGAGGCCGGCATGTCGATGGTGGGCAAGGCCCGCTCCCGGCCGGACCAGGTGGCCAAGGTCATGCAGAGCGTGGCCACCAACGGGGTGCCCGCCACCTATCGCAAGGTGATGGGCAAGCTGGACTCCTATACGCCTCTCGGCTACTCGCTGTGCGGGGTGGTCGAGCAGGTCGGCGCCGGGATCGACGACGTGAAGGTCGGTGATCTCGTCGCCTGCGCCGGCAACGAGCACGCGCTGCACGCCGAGCTGAACTGGGTGCCGAAGAACCTCTACGCCCCGGTGCCCGACGGTCTCGCGCCCCGGCACGCGGCCTTCGGCACCGTCGGGTCCATCGCCCTGCAGGGCGTCCGCCAGGGCGAGCCGCAACTCGGCGAGGTGGCACTGGTCATCGGCCTCGGTCTCATCGGCCAGCTGGTGGTGCAGCTTCTTGCCGCGGCCGGAGTCCGCGTCGTCGGCGTCGACCCCGACCCGGTGCGCTGCGAGCTCGCCGAGCGTGTGGGGGCCGCGGCCTGCGGCGATCCCTCCTCCCCGGCCGTGGAGACCGCCGTCGCCGAACTGACCGGCGGGCACGGCGTGGACCAGGTGTACCTGGCCGCCGGCGGCGCCAGCAACCAGCCCGTCGAGCTGGCCGCCCGGCTCTGCCGGGACCGTGGCCGGGTCGTCGACATCGGCAAGTGCCGCCTCGATCTGCCGTGGAACGCCTACTACGAGAAGGAACTCGACGTCCGGTTCTCCCGCTCCTACGGCCCCGGGCGCTACGACCCGGAGTACGAGCTGGAGGGGCGCGACTACCCGATCGGCTACGTGCGCTGGACCGAGCGCCGCAACCTGGCGTGCTTCCTGGACCTCGTCGCCCGTGGCAGCGTCGACGTGGAGCCCCTGATCTCCCACATAGCCGACTTCGACGACGCCGTCGAGACGTACCAGAGCCTGAAGGACGGCGACCTGAAGGCCGTGGCGGTGCTGTTCCGCTACCCCGGCGACACCGAACCCCCGGCGGAAGCGGTGGCCCCGTCAGTGGCCGTGCCCGCGGTGAAGCGGCCCGGCGGCCGCGTGTCCACCCCGGGCCGCACGGCCACGACGCCGGTGCGCCTCGCGTTCGTCGGCGCGGGAAACTACGCGACGTCGATGCTGCTGCCGCACCTGGCCCAGCGTGACGGCGTACGGCTGTCGACCGTCGTCACCACGACCGCGCTGTCCGGGGCCAACGCGCAACGGAAGTTCGGCTTCGCCGAGGCGACCACCGATCTCGACGCGGTGCTCGGCGACAAGTCCATCGACGCGGTGTTCGTGGTCACCCGGCACAGCTCGCACGCCGAACTGACCCGCAAGGCGCTGCTGGCCGGCAAGGCCGTGTTCGTGGAGAAGCCGCTGGCACTCACCGAGGACGAGCTGGCCGGCGTACTGGCCGCGGTCGAGGAGTCCGGCAACGACCGGCTGCAGGTGGGCTTCAACCGGCGCTTCGCGCCGCTGCTGCAGGAGGCCAGGAAACGGTTCGGCACCCGGACCGGTCCGGCGAACGTCCGCTACCTGGTGAACGCCGGCCGCCTCGGACACGGCAGCTGGTACCTCCAACAGGGCACCGAGGGCTCGCGGTTCATCGGCGAGGGCGGACACTTCATCGACACGACCAGCTGGCTGCTCGGGGCCGACCCCGTGTCGGTGTACACGGTCGCCTCGTCCGGCACCGAGGACCTGCAGGTCGTGCTGCGCTACCCGGACGGGTCCACCGCCACCATCAGCTACGTGACCACCGGCCCTGCCGGCTTCCCCAAGGAGACGCTGGACCTGGTCGCCGACGGGCGAGCGCTGCGGCTCGACGACTTCGTCCGTGCCTCGGTCTACGGCCGTAAGCGGTGGGTCAGTTCGCGGCTGCCCAAGGCCCGGGACAAGGGTCAGGAAGCCCAGCTGGCCTCGTTCGTCAAGGCCGTGCGGTCGGGCGGGCCGATGCCGGTGCCGCTGGAGTCCCTCGTCGCCACCACGGCCGCCACCCTGGCCGTGCCGGCCGGCCTGGCCGGCGGCGCGCCGGTGATGTTGGCGAGGGCGTGATGACCACGAGCGCGGGCTGGTACCTGCGGCGGCTTTCCCGGATGGGGCCGCGGGAGGTCGGCGGCCGGGTGGGCGACACGGTGCGCAGGCGACGGTGGCGTTCGGCGCGGCCCACCTGCCCGAGCGTGACCGGCGCCCGGTTCACCGCGGTACTGCCCGCGGGGACCATGGCCGCCGTGCCGCCGGACGCCGCGAAACGTCTCGTCGCCGAGGCGGACCGGCTGATGGCCGGGCACGTCGAGTACTTCGGCGTGGACCGCGACGACCTGGCCGACCCGGACTGGTGGTACGACCCGAAGACGGGCCGTCGGGCTCCGTGGGGCTATGCCTTCGACGTGCCGTACCGCAACGAAGACGCGGTCGGCGACATCAAGCAGATCTGGGAGCTGTCGCGGCATCAGTACCTCACCGTGCTGGCCGCCGCCTACGCGGTCACCGGGGACGAGCGGTACGCCGAGCGCGTGGCCGAGCACCTGCGGTCGTGGTGGGCGGCCAACCCGCCGCTGCGCGGCGTGCACTGGATCAGCGGCATCGAGCTGGGCATCCGGCTGCTCTCCTGGGTGTGGATCCGCAGGCTGCTCGACGGGTGGCCGGGGGCGGCCGGTCTCTTCGAGGGCAACCCGGTGGCGCTGAACCAGATCTGGCACCATCAGCGCTGGCTGGCCGCGTTCCCCAGCCGGGGGTCTTCGGCGAACAACCACATCATCGCCGAGGCCGCCGGGCAGTTCGCCGCGGCCTGTGCGTTCGCCTGGTTCCCCTCCTCGGCGCGGTGGCGAGCCGAGGCGCTGCGGTCGCTGGAGCGCCATCTGCGCGGCAACACCTACCACTCCGGTCTCAACCGCGAGCTGGCCACCGAGTATCACGGTCTTGTCCTCGAACTCGGCCTGGCCGCTGTGGCCGAGGCGGATGCCGCCTGCGTGCCGGTCCCCGCGACCGTCCGCCTCGTGCTGCTGCGGATGACCGACGCGCTCGCGGCGATCGTGGACAACCGCCTGCGGCCACCGCGCCAGGGTGACGCGGACGACGGGCACGGCCTGGTCGTGGACGGCGCGGGCACAGACCGCTGGACCTCGCTGCTTGCCACCGGGAACGCCGTGTTCGGACGGCTTCCCTGGTGGCCCGCGCTGAGCGGCAGCGATGTGCGCACCCCGCTGCTTGCCGCGCTGATCCGCCCGTACGCGAAGGAGGGAAGCTCGCCGGCCGTGTCCCGCCCCGCGCGCCGGCCCGGCCATTTCGCCGACGCGGGCATGACCATCCTGCGTGGTCCGGAGAAGATCTGGTGCCGCTGCGACGGCGGCCCGCACGGTTTCCTGTCGATCGCCGCGCACGCCCACGCGGACGCGCTGTCCGTGGAGGTCAGGCACGACGGGGTCGACGTGCTCGCCGACCCGGGGACGTTCTGCTACCACGGGCAGCCCGAGTGGCGGCAGTACTTCCGCTCGACCCTCGGCCACAACACCCTGCAGGTGGATGGCCGTGACCAGTCCGTCTCCGGCGGCCCGTTCCTGTGGACGCGGCACGCCCGCACCCGCGTCCTGGCCGCGGACCTCACGGACACCCCCGAGGAGGGTGTGAGCCGCTGGAGTGCCGAGCACGACGGATACGGGCGCGTGACACATCGCCGCCGGGTGGAGCTGACCGCCGCCGAGCAGGAGCTGCGGGTGGTCGACGAAGTGCACGGCCCGCGCCGGGCCGCCGTACGGCTGGCGTTCCACCTCGGTCCGGCGATCGCAGCGGACCTGGTGGGGAACTGGGCGGTACTGACCTGGACGCGGGAGGGCGAGGACCGCTTCGCGGTGCTCGACCTCCCCGAGCAACTGTCGTGGCGCGCGCATCACGGCGAGAGCGACCCGCCCCTTGGCTGGTACTCCGCCGGTTTCGGGCGCAAGGAACCGGCCACGACACTGATCGGCACCGGCTTCGCCGACGGGGCACAGGGGTTCACGACCGTGCTCAGGTTCCGGGGCTAGGGGGCTGTGGGGATGACGTGGCGGAACTGGGCCTTACCGGTGGCGGCGCTGGCCGTGCTGGTGGCGACCGGCTGTGACAGCTCGCCGAGCGAGCGGGCGGAGCCGACCTCCGCGCCGTCCAAGTCCGGGGCCCGAGCAGCCGTGGCCCGCGTGTGCGCCAAGCCCGCGGCCGGGCCGACGAAGGCACCGGCGGGCGCGGTGACGGTCGACCCCAAGGTGCGCAACGACCTGGCCGCGAAGACCAAGAGCAGCCCCGCGGGCACCACGTTCTGGCTTCGCACGGGCAAGCACACACTCGAACCGGACCGCCACGCACAGATCATCCCCAAGAAGGGGAACCGCTACCTCGGTGCGCCGGGCGCGGTGTTCGACGGCCGGAAGAAGAATCAGTACGCGTTCGGCGGCAGCGCCCCTGCCGTCACCATCCGCCACCTGACCGTGCAGGGATTCGTCGCGCCGCATGACCAGGGCGTGGTCAACCATGACTCGGCCGATGGATGGGTGATCGAGCACTCGAAGATCCAGTACAACTCCGGTGCCGGGCTGATGGCGGGCGCCCGTCAGCAGGTCCGCGCCAACTGTCTGCGCAAGAACGGGCAGTACGGAATGAACGCCTACAAGGGCACCGGCCCCCTTCGCGACCTCGTGATGGAGGGCAACGAGATCGTGGGCAACAACACCGGTGACTGGGAGCGGCGGCGGGATGGCTGCGGCTGCACCGGGGGCGTCAAGTTCTGGGCCGTCGACGGCGCGGACATTCGCGGCAACTGGGTGCACGACAACCGCGGGACCGGTCTGTGGGCGGACACCAACAACAACGACTTCCGGATCGAGAACAACGTACTCGAGGCCAACGACGGTGCCGCACTGATCTACGAGACCAGCTACAACGCGGTCATCCGGAAGAACACCATCCGGCGGAACAACTGGGTCGAGGGCCGCAAGGGAGCCGCCGGGGGCGACAAGTTCCCGTTCGCGACCCTCTACCTGTCCGAGTCCGGCGGCGAACCACGGGTCCGGGCCCGCACGGACAAGATCGAGGTCTACCGGAACCTGATGGAGGACAACTGGTCCGGCATCACCCTGTGGGAGAACGCCGACCGGTTCTGCAACAGCCCCGCCAACACCTCGTCCGGTGACTGCACGTTGCTGGAGAAGAACACCGACCGCTGCGCGCAGCCGAAGATCGCCACCAAACCGCTCTACGCCGACTGCCGGTGGAAGACCCAGCGGGTGGACATCCACACCAACCGGTTCGTGCTGCGCAAGTCCGTCGTCAAGTGCACGGCGATGTGCGACCGCATGGCGGTCCTCGCCAACTACGGCACCTATCCGAAGTGGTCGCCGTACAAGGGCGAGCGGGTGGCTGACGCGATCACCCACAAGCAGGGCAACCGCTGGCACGACAACGTCTACATCGGGCCCTGGAAGTTCGTCGCCCACGACCCGAGCCGGGTGCTCGACTTCGGGCAGTGGCAGGGCACGCCGTACGAGCAGGACGAGAAGAGCACCTTCCGTGAACGGGACGGTGATTGATATGAGTCAGGACCTGCGGCGCGGCGGGCTGCCGGGTGCGGCGGACACGGCGGTCACGCAGCCGGGCGCCGAACCGCGCCCCGGCACACCGAAGCTCGTCGGGAAGGTCTGGGGTCTGCTGATCCTCAACACGCTCGGCTCCGCCGGGGCGGAGACCGTCATCCCGCTGCCCCGCTCCCTCATCCAGCTGGTCACCATGGGCGCGCTGGTCGCGGCCTTCACGCTGGCGCTCGCGCTCAATGTGCGGGTACGCGTCCACGCCAGCGCCTTCCTGCTGTTGCTCACCCTGCTCCTCGTGCCGAGCGTGATCTCCAGCCTGCAACTGGTGTCCGGGTTCGGCGCGCTGTTCCGCTGTACCCGCTTCGCTCTCTTCATCGGCACGCTGTGGCTGCTCAGCCGCTGGTGGGACGGCAGCGAGACGTTCGTCCGGCACCACATCCGCATCTACTTCGCGGTGCTCGGGTCGGTCGCCGCGGGCGCGGTCATCTCACCGGGCGCGGCCATGCCCGACATCTACGGCGGGCGGCTCGTCGGAGCGCTGTGGCCGCTCACCCCGCCGCAGATCGGGCAGTACGCCGCAGTGATCATCGGGCTCACCGTGCTGCTCCTCCTGGGGCGCCGGACCGACCGGGTCAGCGCGGCGGTCGTCATCGTGCCCTCGCTCGTCCTGCTCGCGTTGACCCATACCCGGACGGCCACGCTCGGCATGCTCATCGGCCTTGTGTTGGCGATCGGTTCGCTCGTCCTGACCAGCGCCGCCGCCCGCCGGTTCTTCACGTGGGCGGTGGTCATCACCGCGGTGGCCGCGGTGGGGTTCGCGCCCCTGCTACGCGCGTGGTTCCTGCGCGGACAGAGTCAGGAGTACCTCACCAGCCTGACCGGCCGGGCCAAGGTCTGGGACGCCCTGCTTGCCGCGCCCCGCACGGGGGCGGAGAAGATGTTCGGGATGGGCCTGGGCGACAAGTCGTTCGGCGGGCTGCCGATCGACAACAGCTGGCTGGCCGTCTATCACGAGCAGGGCTGGATCGGTGTCTCCCTCGTGTCGGCGCTCCTCGTCATCCTCGGCGGCGTCGCGCTGCTGCGGCCGCCGTCGCTCGCGAGGGCCTGTGCGATCTTCCTGATCAGTTACTGCTCGATCGCGTCGTACACCGAGGCCGGTCTCGGCGACGCCTCGCCGTATCTGCTGCATCTGGCCCTGGCCGCCTCGCTCCTCGCGACACCTGCGGCGGCCGCACCCGTCGCTAGGCCCGCGGCCCCCCGACGACGTATCCCGCGCTGGGCCCAGGATCGGAGGCGACTGTGAGCATGCATGTCCTCGTGGTGCACAACCGCTATTCCTCGGCACAGCCGAGCGGGGAGAACAACGTCGTCGACCAGGAGGCGGAGCTGCTGCGGGCGGCGGGCCACCGGGTCGAGGCGTTCGAGCGGCGCAGCGACGACATCGGCGCCATGTCGCTCCCGGCCAAGGCCGCGGTGCCGCTGATCGTGCCGTGGAACCCTAGGGTCCGCACGGAGCTCGCCGCCCGGTTGCGCGCCTCACGCCCTGACGTGGTGCACGTCCACAACGTCTTCCCGCTCCTGTCGCCCGCGGTCATCGCCGCCTGCGCCGACGCCGACGTGCCCGTCGTCGCCACGCTGCACAACTACACCCAGGTCTGCCCGCCCGGCACGCTGCAGCGGGACGGCCGACCGTGCACCGAGTGCGTCGGGACGACGCCGCTGCCCGCCGTCCGGCACGGCTGCTACCGCGACTCCCGGCTCGCCACGGTGCCGCTCGCGGTCAGCCTTGTCGTCAACCGGCGGCGCTGGTGGTCCGGCGTGGACCGGTTCTTCTGCATCTCCGCGGCGCAGCGTGACGTCCTGGTGCGGGCCGGCATGCCGGCCGAACGCCTCGCGGTGAAGCACAACTTCGTGCCGGACCCGGAGGCCCGCCGATCGGGCGCGGGTGAGCACCTGCTCTATCTGGGCCGTCTCGCGGAAGCCAAGGGTGTGCGGCTGCTCATGGCCGCCTGGGACGAGATCGCCGCGGCCGGCGGTGTGGGCGTGCCGCTCGTCATCGCCGGCACGGGGCCGCTGCAGGACGAGGTGACCACCTGGGCGGCGGGCCGGGACGACGTGCGCTACGTCGGCCTGTACGACCCGGCCCAGTGCCGGCAGGCCATCGCACGCTCGGTGGCCGTGGTGGCCCCCTCGACGTGGCTCGAGGCCTTCGGCCTGGTGGTCGTGGAGGCGATGGCGGCGGGGGTCCCGACCGTCGCCGCCGGCCATGGCGCCTTCGTGGAACTCGTCGAGGACGGGGTGACCGGGCTGCTGCACCGCCCGGGCGAGCCCGCCTCACTCGCGTCCTGTCTGCGCCGGATCACGGCCGATCCGGTGCGGAACCAGGAGATGGGCCGGGCGGGCCGACACCGTTACGAGCAGGGCTTCAGCCCGGCCGTCGGTCTCGAACGCCTGGTGGAGGGGTACCGCGCCGCGATCGCGGGGCGGTCCGGCGGCGGGGAGAACCCGCCGCCCGCAGGGGATGGAAACACTGGCTCGCGGTGGGGCACCCGCGCGAGCAGAACTGGGGGGAAATAGATGACACGATGCCGACTCTGCGGCTCGGCGGCGCTGGGGAGCGTCGTCGATCTGGGGGCTACTCCGCCGTGCGAGAGTTTTCTCGCGGCGGATCAACTCGACCAGGCGGAGCCCGCGTACCCGCTGCACCTGCGGGTCTGCACCGACTGCTGGCTGGCGCAGATTCCTCCGCTGATCACGCCGGAGGACACGTTCAGCGAGTACGCGTACTTCTCGTCCTTCTCGACCTCCTGGGTGGAGCACGCGCGTACGTTCGTCGCCGACGCCGCGACGCGGGTGGGGCTCGGCCCCGACGCGTTCGTGGTCGAGGTCGCGAGCAACGACGGGTACCTGCTGAAGCACGTGGTGGACCGGGGGATCCGCTGCCTGGGCATCGAGCCGTCGGTGAACGTCGGCGCCGCGGCACGGGACGCCGGTGTTCCCACGCTCACGGAATTCCTGAGCCCGGACACCGGCTCGGCGGTCCGCGCCGAACACGGTCCGGCGGACCTGGTCGTGGCCAACAACGTGTACGCGCACATCCCCGACGTGGTCGGGTTCACCGAGGGGCTGCGCGCCCTGGTCGCCGACGACGGCTGGGTCTCCATCGAGGTGCAGCACCTGCTGACCCTGATCGAGGAGAACCAGTACGACACGATCTACCACGAGCACTTCCAGTACTACACGGTCGCGTCCGCGATCCGAGCGCTCGCCAGCGGTGGACTCGCCCTGGTGGACGTCGAGTTGCTGCCCACGCACGGCGGTTCCATCCGGCTGTGGGCCCGCCCCACCGAGGTGGCCGGCGAGCCGTCCCAGCGGGTGGTCGACGTGCTGGACAAGGAGAAGGCGGCCGGTCTTCAGGAGCTGTCCGGGTACACCGAGTTCTCCGCCCGGGTGGCCAAGGTGCGCCGGGATCTCCTGAAGTTCCTCATCACGGCGGCCGAGGACGGCAAGACGGTCGTCGGCTACGGCGCCCCGGGCAAGGGCAACACCCTGCTCAACCACTGCGGCATCCGGCCCGACCTGCTCGCCTACACGGTCGACCGCAACCCGTACAAGCACGGCAGGTACACCCCGGGCACGCGTATCCCGATCCTCCCCCCGGAGCAGATCGCCGCCGACCAGCCCGACTACGTCCTCGTTCTTCCGTGGAACCTGCGGGCCGAGCTGGTCGAGCAGCTGTCCTTCGTGCACGACTGGGGCGGCCGCCTTGTCTTTCCCATTCCGGAACTGAGCATTGTCGAGGCCAAGTCATGAAGGTCGTACTGTTCTGCGGCGGCTATGGGATGCGCATGCGCAGCGGCGCCGGCGACGACGTGCCCAAGCCGATGGCAATGGTCGGCCCGCGCCCGCTGATCTGGCATGTCATGCGCTACTACGCGCACTTCGGGCACACGGAGTTCATCCTGTGCCTGGGATACGGCGCCCACCACATCAAGAACTTCTTCCTCAACTACGAGGAGACGGCGTCCAACGACTTCGTGCTGCGGGGCGGAAAGACCGAGCTGCTCTCCACCGACATCTCGGACTGGACGATCACGTTCGCGCAGACCGGCATCGAGTCACCGATCGGGGAGCGCCTTCGCCGGGTGCGGCACCACCTGGACGGCGACGAGATGTTCCTCGCCAACTACGCGGACGTACTCACCGACGCGCCCCTGCCGGAGATGATCGACCGGTTCGCCGCGCGTGACGCGGGTGCGTCGATGATGGTGGTGCCGCCGCAGTCCTCGTTCCACTGCGTGGAGCTGGGCGAGGACGGCCTGGTGGGGGGCATCACCCCCGTCAGCGAACTGCCGATGTGGGAGAACGGCGGCTACTTCGTGCTGCGCCAGGAAGTCTTCGACCACATACCCGAGAACGGCGACCTGGTCGCCGACGGATGCGGCCAACTCGCCAAGCAGGGACGATTGGTGGCGCACCAGCACCGCGGCTTCTGGAAGCCGACCGACACCGTGAAGGAGCGGGCCGCGCTCGACGAGTCCTACGCCCGGGGCGAGCGCCCGTGGGCCGTGTGGGAGCGGGACAGCGCCGGGGTGGGCGCATGATCCGGCTCGGGTCCGGGCGTCTGGACCGGATCGTCGCGGTGGGCGCGCACTGCGACGACATCGCCATCGGCGCGGGCGGCACCCTGCTCACGCTGTGCCAGGCGCGACCGGGCATCCGCGTCGACGCGCTGGTGCTCACCGGCGGTGGCAGCGAGCGGGAGCAGGAGGAGCAGGCCGCGCTCGCCGCCTTCTGCCCCGGCGCCGATCTGCGCCTGACCGTGCTCAAGCTGGCGGACGGCCGGCTGCCGGCCCAGTGGGACGAGGCCAAGGCGGCCGTCGAGGAACTGCGTGAGCGGACCGAGCCGGACCTCGTCCTCGCCCCGCGCACCGATGACGCGCATCAGGACCACCGCGGCCTGGCCAAGCTCATGACCACCGCGTTCCGCGACCACCTCGTGCTGGCCTACGAGATCGTCAAGTGGGACGGCGATCTCGGCCGCCCCACGGCGTACCAGCCGCTGTCGCCGGAGATCGCCGAACACAAGGTGCGGCTGCTGCAGGAGCACTACCCCTCGCAGCGGCACCGGCCCTGGTACGACCGGGAGGCCTTCCTCGGTCTCGCGCGGATCCGGGGCATCGAATGCCACGCGCGTTACGCCGAGGCGTTCGCCGTCACCAAGCTCACGCTCAATCTCGGCACTTTCGACCTGGGGGAATGAACCTTGCGCGTACTGCTCACCGGACACCAGGGCTACTTGGGCACCGTGATGGCCCCGGTACTCACGGCCGCCGGACACGAAGTCGTCGGCCTTGACGCCGGTCTGTTCGCCGACTGTGTGCTCGGCCCGCCGCCCGCCGACCCGCAGGGCCACCGGGTGGACCTGCGTGACGTCACGGCCGAACACGTGGCCGGGGTGGACGCCGTGATCCACCTGGCCGCGCTCTCCAACGACCCGCTGGGGTCCCTCGCGCCGCAGCTCACCTACGACATCAACCACCACGCGTCCGTGCACTTGGCGCGGCTGGCCCGCGAAGCCGGGGTGCGGCGCTTCCTGTACGCGTCGACCTGCTCGGTGTACGGCGCGGCGGGCGGCAGCGACCTGGTCGGCGAGGACGCCCCGCTGCGGCCGGTGACGCCGTACGCGGAGTCCAAGGTGCGGGTGGAGGACGACCTGCACGCGCTTGCCGACGGTGACTTCAGCCCGGTGTTCATGCGCAACGCCACCGCCTTCGGCTACTCCCCCAGGCTGCGCGCCGACATCGTGCTGAACAACCTGGTGGGCCACGCGCTCCTGTCGGGCGAGGTGCTCGTGCTCTCCGACGGCACCCCCTGGCGCCCGCTGGTGCACGCCGCCGACATCGCCCGGGCCTTCGCGGCGGCCCTGGAGGCGCCACAAGAGGCGGTGCACGACCGGGCGTTCAACATCGGCAGCGAGATCAACAACGTCACGGTCGCCGAGATCGCCGAGCAGGTCGCCGAGGCCGTGTCCGGTGCGAAGGTGCGGATCACCGGCGAGAACGGCGCCGACCCGCGGTCCTACCGAGTGGACTTCTCCCGGTTCCGCGCCGCGATCCCCGGCTTCGACTGCGAGTGGACGGTGAAGCAGGGTGCGCTCGAACTCGCGGACGCCTACCGTAAGTTCGGGCTGACCCGGGAGACCTTCGAGCGACGCTTCACCCGCCTGGCCGTGCTGAGCGCGGCCTCCGAGGCGGGCACCGTCGACGACACCCTGCGGTGGCGCCGATGACCGAGACCGGTGAGGAGATGCACGCTTTGGTGGAGCGGCTTTACCCGCTCTGCCGGAGCATCACCGGCGACGGCGTGCGCGCCACCCTGGACATCGTCGGCGAGTACATCCCGCTCCAGGTGCACGAGGTGCCGACCGGGACGCAGGTGCTCGACTGGACGGTGCCGCAGGAGTGGAACATCCGGGACGCGTACGTCGCCGACAGCGCGGGCAACCGGGTCGTCGACTTCGCCGCGTCCAGCCTGCACGTGCTCGGCTACAGCGTGCCGGTGCCCGCGACGACCATGCCGCTGGAGGAGCTGCGCGGGCACCTGCACACCTTGCCGGACCACCCGAGCTGGGTGCCGTACCGCACCAGTTATTACAAGCCGGAGTGGGGTTTCTGCCTGGCCCAGGAGACCCTGGACGCACTGCCGGACGGTGAGTACGAGGTGTGCGTCGACTCCACGCTCGCGGACGGGCACCTCACCTACGCCGAGCACGTGGTCCCCGGACAGGTGCCCGACGAGGTGATCGTCTCCTGCCATGTCTGCCATCCGTCGCTGGCCAACGACAACCTGGCCGGCATCGCGGTGGCGACGTTCCTGGCCCGGGCGCTCGCGCAGACCACTCCGTACTACACCTACCGGTTCATCTTCGCGCCCGGGACCGTGGGGGCCATCACCTGGCTGGCCCGCAACAAGGAGCGGGTGGAGCAGGTCAAGCACGGCCTCGTGCTCGCCTGCGCCGGCGACTCGGGCCAGCTGACGTACAAACAGAGCAGGCGCGGCGACGCGGAGATCGACCGGGTGCTGCGGCACGTCCTGTCCGTCTCCGAACGCCCGCACCGCGTCGCCGAGTTCACTCCGTACGGCTATGACGAGCGGCAGTACTGCTCCCCCGGGTTCAACCTCGGCGTGGGCTCGCTCAGCAGGACCCCGTACTCCGAGTACCCGGAATACCACACCTCGGCGGACAATCCGGACTTCGTCTCCCCGGTGGCGATGGCGGACACGCTCGCCGTCTGCCGCGAGGCGTTCGCCGTGCTCGACCGCAACCGCACCTACCTCAACCTCAGTCCGTACGGGGAACCGCAGTTGGGCCGCCGCGGGTTGTACGACGCGCTCGGCGGCCGCAGTGACACCAAGCAGGCCCAGATGGCCATGCTCTGGGTGCTCAACCTCTCCGACGGCGAGCACAGTCTGCTCGACATCGCCGAGCGGTCAGAGCTGCCGTTCGACGTCGTCGCCGTCGCGGCCGACGCCCTGCACGGCGCCGGGCTGATCAAAGCGTGACGCCGATGACCACCGGGGAGGAGAAGACGGCCCGGCCCGCCGCCAGACGGGCCATCCTCGGCCGGCTGTCCTGGGGCCTGGCGGACCAGGCGGCCTCCAGCCTGTCCAACTTCGCGGTGGGGATCTACGTGGCCCGCTCGCTCGGGCTGACCGCGTTCGGCGTGTTCAGCCTGGCCTGGGTCACCTACGGAGTGGTCCTCAGCGTCTCCCGCGGCCTGGCCACCGACCCGCTCGTCGTCCGCTTCAGCGGTGTGTCGGACGCCTCCTGGCGCGGGGCGGTGGCCCGGTCGTCGGGCACCGCGCTCAGCGTCGGTGTCGTCATCGGCGCGGTGTGCCTGGTGGTCGGTCTCGCGCTCGGCGGTCAGGTGGGGCCGGCGTTCGCCGGCCTCGGCGTGATGCTGCCGGGGCTGTTGTTGCAGGACGCCTGGCGGTACTCGTTCTTCGCCGCCGGCAACGGTCGCAAGGCGTTCGTGAACGACGTCGTCTGGGGCGTCGCGCTCGTGCCGGCCATGGTGGTGGCGGCCCGCGTGGGCACCGTGACCGCCTTCGTGCTCGCCTGGGGCGCGTCCGCGACGGTGGCCGCGGTGTACGGCTGCTTCCAGGCCGGCATCCGGCCCCAGCTCACCGGGGCGCGCGTGTGGCTCCACGAGCACCGCGACCTCAGCTACCGGTACCTGGTCGAGAACGTCGGCGTCAGCGGCGCGAGCCAGCTGCGGGCGTACGGACTCGGCGTGATCGTCGCGGTCAGCGCGGTGGGCGTGATCCGCGGCGCCGAGCTGCTTCTCGGCCCGTTCCTCGCCGTACTGATGGGGCTGACGCTGGTCACCGTCGCGGAGGCGGCGCGGATGCTGCGCCAAGCTCCGGACCGGCTCGGCAGGTTCTGCCTCTACCTCGGCGTCGGACAGGCCGTCGGCGCGCTGCTCTGGGGCTCGGTGCTGCTCCTGGTGCCGGACCGGCTCGGCGAGCTCATTCTCGGTGACGTCTGGAGCTCCGCTTCGGCGATCATCGTGCCGGTCACACTCGGCGTCGCGGGCGCCGGCCTCGGCACCGGCGCGGCGGCCGGCCTGCGCGCGCTGGCCGCGGCCCGGCGCAGCTTGCGCTGCCAACTGTTCGCCTCCACCTTCTACGTCTGCGGCGGGCTCGGCGGCGCGGTCCTGGCCGGTACGGCCGGCTCGGCCTGGGGCGTCGCCGCCGCGGCCGCCTGCAGCTCCGCCGTGTGGTGGCAGCAACTGCGGTCCGCTCTGCGTGAGCGCCGCAAGAACCCCATTCCCGAAGTGAGGACGTCATGACCGCCCATCCCCGGTTGAGCATCGGCCTGCCCGTCTACAACGGCGAGGAGTACCTCGCCGAATCGCTCGACGCCTTGCTCGGCCAGACCTACGAGGACTTCGAGCTGGTCATCACCGACAACGCCTCGACCGACAAGACCCAGGACATCTGCCGCCAGTACGCCGCGCAGGACTCGCGCGTCCGCTACATCCGGCTGCTGCGGAACATCGGCGCCGCGCCGAACCACAACTATGTGTTCACCCAGTGCCGCGGCGAGCTGTTCAAGTGGGCCTCGCACGACGACCTGTACGCACGGGACCTGCTGCGGCTCTGTGTGCAGGCGCTCGACGAGCGTCCCGACGTGGTCCTCGCACACGCCGACCAAGCGGTCATCGACGGCGACGGCAAGGTGACGGTCCCCTACGAGTACACGCTCGCCACCGACTCGGCGCGCGCGCCGGAGCGCTTTCGCAGCATGCTGTTCGAGCCGGGCGGCGACGACTTCTACGGCGTGATGCGAGCCGACGTGCTGCGCCGGGTGAAGCCGCACGACAGCTACCACCACGCGGACCGCACCTTCGTCGCCGAGATCGCCTTGCACGGGCCCTTCCACCAGGTGCCGGAGCTGCTGTACTTCCGCCGCGACCACCCCACCCGCGCCGAGCGGGCCAACCCGAGCAAGCGATCCCGGTGCGTCAACCTGGACCCGCGCCGGGCAGGCCCGCTGCACCCGACGCCCCGGCTTCTCGCCGAGTACGTCTGGGGCTTCGTCTCAGCGATCCAGCGGGCGCCGCTGTCCGCGGCCGACCGGCGCGCGTGCTACGGACACCTGGCCGCGTGGATGACCAGCCGGACCCGGCCCGGCACGGGCGAACGGGTCGAGGACCGCGCCCCGGTCGATCCCGCCCTGGTCACCGTCTCCGTCGACGCCCTCGTCGCCGGCCGAGAAGGGAGGCAGGTATGACATCCGGAGACGAAACCCCGCTGCGTGTAGGGGTGTTCGGTCTGCTCGGCTCCGGCAACGTCGGTAACAACGGGTCGTTGGAGGCTGTGCTCGGGTACTTGCGCGCCGAGCACCCGAAGGCGCTCGTGGACGCCCTGTGCGGCGGTCCGGAGGACGTCTCGGCCCGGTACCGGATCCCCGCGACGCGGTTGAACTGGTACCGCGGGGAGTACCGGACCGCGTCACGTGCGGGCGCGATCGCGGGCAAGGGGCTCGGCAAGCTCGTCGACGTCGTCCGCACCGCCGCGTGGGTGCGCCGGCACGACGTGGTGCTCGTGCCGGGCACGGGTGTCCTGGAGACCACTTTGCCCCTGCGGCCGTGGGGCTTCCCCTACTCGTTGTTCCTGCTCTGCGCGACCGGCCGCCTTTTCGGCACCCGGGTCGCGCTGGTCAGCGTCGGCGCCGGCCCGATCGGCAACCGGCCGACCCGGGCGCTGGTGCGCTGGTCGGCACGGCTTGCCGCGTACCGGTCGTACCGAGATGAACAGTCCCGTGCCGCGATGCGGGCGATGGGTGTGGACACCGCGTCCGACGAGGTCTACGAAGACCTCGTGTTCGCCCTGCCGACGCCGTCCGCGAACGAGCCCTCCGGGACGCCGGGTCCGGTCTGTGTCGGCGTCATGGACTTCCACGGCAGCAACGACGAGCGTTCCAGGGCCGTCGAGATCCACCGGCGCTACCTGGACGGGACGACCGCGTTCGTGCGCGCGCTGGTCCAGGACGGCAGGACGGTGCGGTTGGTCACCGGCGACGAGCTCGACCGGCCGGTGGCGGCCGCGATCCTCGACGCGGTGGACTCGCCGCTGGTCACCGAGGCCGAGACGGCCTCACTCGACGACCTGATGAAGGAGATGGCGGCTGCCGACACCGTGGTGGCGGCCCGCTACCACAACCTGATCTGCTCGCTGAAGGTCGGCACACCGACGCTCGCGGTCAGCTACTCGGCGAAGAGCGACGCGCTCATGGCCCGGATGGGACTCGGCACCTACTGCCACTCGGCCCGCGAGGTGGACGCCGGCCGGCTCCTCGAACAGTTCCGGGCGCTGGAACAGAACTCGGCCGAGGTACGCCGAGCCCTCACCGATCAGAACCTGCTCGCCACCCGGCGTCTCGAAGACCAGTTCACCGCCCTGACCGCGGCCCTGTTCCCGAGGACCGACCACATCCTGCGGAAGGCCATATGAAGGCGACCGAAGTCCCGGAGATCCACGGCGCGTACCTGTTCGAGCCGACGCCGTACGCCGACGAACGCGGCTTCTTCTGCCGCACCTTCGACGCCGACGTGGTCCGCTCGGTGGGCCTCGACCCGGACGCCTTCCTCCAGGACAGCCTGTCCCGCTCGGTCCGGGGCGTGCTGCGCGGGATGCACCTGCGCTCCGGCGCGGGCGAGGCCAAGTTGGTGCGGTGCTCGTACGGGCAGATCTTCGACGTCGTCGTGGACCTGCGGGCGGACTCCCCGACGTACCGCAACCGGGCCTTCTTCGAACTGTCCGGCGAGACCCAGGTGACCCTCTACATCCCGGCGGGGTGCGCGCACGGCTTCCAGGCGCTGACCGAAACCGCCGACACCTCGTACCGCATCGACCGCCCGCACGATCCGGCCGAGGACGTGACGATCGCCTTCGACGACCCGGAGCTCGCCATCCCGTGGCCGCTGCCGCCCACGTTGATGTCGTCGAGGGACCGGGAGGCGCCGAGCCTGGCCGAGGTCCTGAAGCAGAAGGAAGGGTGAAGCCGGCGTGAGCAACGACGACGCGGAAGAGTTCGACCTGCCCCGGTCCCGGACGGCGAACGAGCGGCTGCACGCGCTGATCCCCGGCGGCGCGCACACGTACGCCAAGGGCGACGACCAGTACCCCGAGAACCTCGCCCCGGTCATCAGCCACGGCCATGGCGCCCACGTATGGGACATCGACGGCAACCGCTACATCGAGTACGGGTCCGGTCTGCGGTCGGTCAGCCTCGGCCACGCCCACCCACGTGTCGTCGAGGCGGTGCGGCGCGAACTCGACCGGGGAAGCAACTTCGTCCGGCCGTCCGTCGTGGAGCTCGAAGCCGCCGAGTGCTTCCTGGCCACGGTGCCGACAGCCGAGATGGTGAAGTTCGCGAAGAACGGCTCCGACGCCACCACCGCCGCGGTGCGCCTGGCCCGCGCCGCCACCGGGCGCCGGCGGGTGGCCATCTGCGGCGACCATCCGTTCTTCTCCGTCGACGACTGGTTCATCGGGACCACACCGATGTCCGCCGGCATTCCGGCGGCGACCACCGAGCTCACCGTGGCCTTCCCCTACGGGGACTTGGCGGCCACGGAGGAACTGCTCACCCGGTACCAGGACGACGTCGCCTGCCTGATCCTCGAACCCGCCGGCCACAGTGAGCCGCCGCCCGGGTATCTGGAAGGCCTCCGCGATCTCGCCGACCGGCACGGCTGCGTGCTGATCTTCGACGAGATGATCACCGGCTTCCGCTGGTCCGAGGCGGGCGCCCAGGGTCTGTACGGCGTCGTCCCCGATCTCTCCACGTTCGGCAAGGCGCTGGGCAACGGATTCGCCGTCTCCGCCCTTGCCGGCCGGCGCGCGCTGATGGAGCGGGGCGGGCTGCGTCACTCCGGCGAACGGGTGTTTTTGCTGTCCACCACGCACGGCGCGGAGACACATGCGCTGGCCGCCGCGATGGCCGTGCAGACCACCTATGTCGAGGAGGGTGTCTCCGCCCGGCTGCACGCCATCGGCGAGCGGTTGGCCACCGGGGTCCGCGAGGCCGCGGCGGGCATGGGCGTCGGCGACCATGTCGTCGTCCGGGGCCGGGCCAGCAACCTGGTGTTCGCCACCCTCGACGAACACGGGCAGCCGTCGCAGGCCTACCGCACCCTGTTCCTGCGCCGGCTCCTCGCGGGCGGGGTGCTCGCCCCGTCGTTCGTGGTGAGCAGCGCGCTCAGTGACGCCGACATCGACCGCACCGTCGAGGTGGTGGCCCAGGCATGTGCCGTCTACCGGAAGGCACTTGACTCCGGTGACCCCACTCCCTGGCTCGCGGGGCGACCGGTGAAGCCCGTCTTCCGCCGCCTGGCGTGACGTGGCCCGCCACGGCTTGAGGTGACGTCAGCGGCGCTCGCGCCGGCCGGCGTCGGCCGTCCGGTCGGCCAGCACGTCGGCCGACCGGTCGACCAGCCACGCGGTCACCGGAATCACCGCCATCGCGGTACACCAGCCGCCGAGGACGTCCGTCGCGTAGTGCGCGCTCAGCGCGACCTGCGCCCAGCCCATGGCGATTCCGGCGACCAGGGTCGCGGCGAGTATCAGCAGGGCGCCCGCTGTCCTGCCGAGGCCGAACCTGCCGATCGCGAGCAGTGCCACCACCAGGGCGAGCGCGGTGATGAAGGCGGTGTGCCCACTCGGATAGGACAGGTTGTCGTCGCCGTGGATGGTGCGCCCCACCAGCGGTTTGATCAGCGTCGTCGTCACCACGGTGATGCCGACGCCGCCCACCACGAGGGCCGCCCCCCGAGGTAGCCGGAGCAGCAGGCACCCCGTCACGGCGGCGAGGAGCACCAGCGCCGCGCCGATGGGCTCCGCCAGGAAATCAATGGCCAGAGCGACGTACCGCCACGGCGGCCGCACGCTGTCATCCGTCGGCTCGACGAACCACCTGTCCACCGTGCCGGGCTCGCTGTGCCCCGCGTACAGAACCCCGAGCGCGACGACCACCGACGCGGCGAGGAACGCGGTCAGCCCGAGCCACACGCGCAGCGAAGGGGGCAGCACCGCGGGCGTCGGCCGGCCGCTCACGCGCGCCCGCCGACGTACGGTTCCGCTCTTTCGGCCAGGCGATCCAACGCGAGCCCCCTCGTCGTCTCCGACTCTCCGTGCAGCGCCCCGGCGACCATGACCGCACCGCGGATCAGCCTCTGCTTTGTCACCCTAACCAACAACCCGGCCTCGGCACACCGCCATTGGTCACTCCCGGAGGGTGGTGCTCAATACCTGGTTCGGGCTGAATCAACACCTGGTTTATCCCGGCTCGGTACTTGGTTCGGGCTGGCTCGATCACACGGTTTCGGGTATCACCTGACCGTGGGCTCCCCTTCCCCTGACGCTCCACCGGCCAGCAGTATTGCGCTCGATGTGCGTGCTGAGTGGGGAGTGACGGAGGCGCACGACACCGTGCGCCAGGTCAACCCTCATTATCGGCCAACTGGACTTCGGTTGCCGGAACCTGGCACCTGTAAAGCCGCCTGCCCCTTTCGCCAGCGCTCGCGCTCGCGAGCCCCCGACGAGAGGCAAAGCGGATGATGATCGACCTTTAGCGACTCGTACTCTCCGGCCAACTCCCGCGCTCTGTAACAAAGTTAATGTTTTACAGAGGGTGTTCCCAGTGTTTAGGGTGAATGCTCAGCAAGAGATGACTGGCCGGGATCACGCATTCTGGTTCGGACCTTTTGGCCCGTACCGCTTGATCCCAGACCGACCAGTCAAAACGGGGAGAGTGTAAAGGTATGTACGAGCAACTTCTTGAGGCGTCCCAGCTCATGATTCAACGATGCTGAGGCCTTTCGAGCGCTGACAGGGAACCGCGCGCAGCCGCGCATCATTTCCCTCCGCCACAGGCGTCCGACACCTGCCCACATGCACCTGCATGCCATTCATGTCACGAATGGCATGCGTGACGCGTGTGGCATGCACTGCGTGCGCGCCTGAGCGCTTTCCGGGTGAGACGAAACACGCGCGCCGAACCGCTCTTCGTCGCGCCTTCTTTGTTTCCATCCCTCCCCGGCTTCTTTCACGACGGTCAACGGCCGACGGTCGATTCCGACTGCCACTTCGGCATGACCATTTCCGATCAGGCTTACGCGCCTCTCGGTGAAGCCTTTCCAATGACGCACCCCCGAAGTTAACGGATTCCAGGTCAGAGAATGATGACGAACCCCACGGGGCCCAAGGAATTGTCCCTGCCCGACATGCTGCGCGCGGCCATGGTCGCCCAGCCCGACAGGACCGCCGTCTCCTGCGGCGCGGAGAGACTGACTTTTCGGCAACTCGGTGAGCAGAGCGAGAACATGGCGGAGCGCCTGCGGCACCTCGGCGCGACCGCGGATGAACCGGTCGGCATCTTCCTGCAGCCTTCCGTCGACCTCATGGTGAGCGTCTGGGGCGTCCTTCGCGCGGGTGCGGCCTATCTGCCGCTGTCGCCCGAGTATCCGGACGATCGCGTGCGCTACATGGTCACGGACTCACGGACCAAGGTCATCCTGACCGAGGAGTCCCTGGTCTCCCGGCTGACCGCCATGACTCCACCGGGAACGCAGATTGTCACCCTCGCCCGGGCACGGCCCCACCGGGCGACGGAGGCAGAGACAGCGACACCTGTAGCTCCGCGCGCCCTGATCGGCACGGCCGGTTCGACGGCCACCGCGCCCGTGCGGGACGACGCCCTCGCGTACGTCATCTACACCTCGGGAAGCACCGGCAACCCGAAGGGCATCGGGATCGAGCACCACAGCATCGCCCATCAGATGCGCTGGCTGGCCGACGAGCAGGGCCTCGACCGGACCAGGACGGTACTGCAGAAGACACCGCTGAGTTTCGACGCGGCCCAGTGGGAGATCCTCGCGCCGGCCTGCGGCGCAGGTGTGGTGATGAGTGCACCCGGGGTGTACGCCGACCCCGGAGGGCTCGTCGACCTGATCCTGGCGAACGGGGTGACCACCCTCCAGGGAGTTCCGACCCTGTTACAGGCGCTCGCCGACACCGGCCGACTGTCCTTGTGCACCTCGCTCACTCAGGTGTTCAGCGGCGGTGAGGCACTCACCAAGAACCTGGCCGGCGAGCTGCTCGACGCGCTGCCCGGCTGTGAACTGGTCAACCTGTACGGCCCGAGCGAGTGCACCATCAACGCGTCGTCCCATCGCGTTGACCGACAGACTCTGCGGCACGGCCCGGACCACGTCTCCATCGGCCGGCCGGTGCGCGGCATGACCTTCCACATCCTCGACACGTCCCGCCGACCGGTCGCCGCCGGAGAGTCCGGTGAACTGTACATAGCAGGGCGGCAGTTGGCCCGCGGGTACCTGAACAACTCGGAACTGACCGCCGAACGGTTCGTCACCGGTCCGTTCACCGATCCGGCCGCCGGCGATTCCCCCTCCACCCGCCTCTACCGCACCGGTGACCTGGCCCGGTGGAACGACGACGGCACCGTACAGTTCCTCGGTCGCACCGACAGCCAGGTGAAGCTGCGCGGTTTCCGGGTCGAGCTGGACGAGATCAAGGTGTCCGTCGAGAAGCACGACTGGGTCAAGTCCGCCGTCGTACTGGTCCGTGACGACGCGCGGACCGGAGCCAATCTCGTGGCCTTCGTCGAGCTCGACCCCGAACGGGCCGCGCTGATGGACCAGGGCAATCACGGCGCCCACCACCAGTCCAAGCAGAGCAGGCTCCAGCTCAAGGCGCAGTTGGGCAACCTGGGTGCCCGTCAGGACGAGGGCCTGCCTTTCGTCGAGCTCCCCGGACGGACACCGACGGCCCGCCAGCGGCGCACGGTCTTCGCCCGCAAGACCTACCGGTTCTACGAGGGCGGCCCCGTCACCCGCGACGACATTCTGGCCCTGCTCGCCCGCCCGGCGGACCAGTCGGCGGCGCCGCGCGACCCGAGCAGCCTGACCCTGCCCGAACTCGGCTCCCTGCTGCGCCACTTCGGCCAGTTCCCCAGCGCCGAACGGCTGCTGCCCAAGTACGGCTACGCCTCACCCGGCTCGCTGTACGCCACCCAGCTGTACCTGGAGCTGTCCGGCATCGCCGGCCTGGAGGCGGGCCACTACTACTACCACCCGGTGAGCCACCGGCTCACGCTGATCAGCCCCGCTCCCGGCGACGGGCCCAGGCTGCGCATCCACTTCGTCGGGCGCCGCTCGGCCATCGAGCCGGTCTACCAGAACAACATCCAGGAAGTCCTGCGGTTCGAATCAGGTCACATGATGGGCCTCTTCGACCACGTGCTCCCCGAGTACGGACTCCGCGCGCACGACCGCGCGGACGAGCCCGGGCTCAAGGATGCCCTGCGCTGCCCGGACGAGGACCTCTACCTGGGCACGTACGAGGTGCAGGGCACCGCCACCCCGGCCCTGCCAGGCCCGGTCGAGCTGTATGTGCAGGCTCACCCCGGGCGCATCGCCGATCTGGCCGAGGGCCAGTACCGGTACGACGACGGGGACCTGGTGCGGGTGTCCGACGGACTGGTCCGCAAGCAGGACGTCATCGCCATCAACCAGGAGGTCTACGCACGGTCAAGCTTCGGGATCAGCGTGATCGGCAGCGCGCCCTCGCCGTGGCAGCGCTACGCCGACCTCGGCCGAGAGCTGCAGCGCCTGCAGATGAACGACCTCGGTCTTGGCCTGATGTCCTCCGGCTACAGCTCGGAGACCGGCAACCCCCTCGCGTCGGCCCGGCGCATCGCGGCCCTCCTGGGCCCTGAACCGGGGAGGGACTCGAACACGGCCTCCTACTTCGCCGTCGGCGGCCGGATCAGCGCTGAACAGCGGCTCAGTGAGGGCATGAAGGAGGACTCCGTCCACATGCGGGGGCCCGCCGAGATCATCAAGGACAACCTCGCCGAATCCCTGCCGCCGTACATGGTGCCCAACCGGGTCACCGTCCTCGACTCCTTCCCCCTCACCCCCAACGGCAAGATCGACCACCAGGCCCTCCGCGAGCAGGACAAGGCCGCCGTCGACGACGCCGACGCGCCGGTCGTCCCGCCGCGCACGCCCACCGAGGAGGCGATCGCCGCGCTGTGGCGCACGGTGCTGCGCCAGGAGAGGGTCTCGATCCGGGACAACTTCTTCGCCGTCGGGGGCCATTCGCTGACCGCGGTCAACCTGGTCGGCCGGATCAACCGGGAACTGGGCAGCTCTCTGCCCCTGCAGGTCCTGTTCGACGCGCCGACCATCGCGGGTCTTGCCCGGTTGGTCGACCGCGCGCCGGACACCGCGCTCTCGCGGCTGGTCCGGCTGCGCGGCGCGGACGGCGGCCGGCCGGTCTTCTGCTGGCCCGGCCTCGGCGGCTACCCGATGAGCCTGCGGCTGCTGGCCGGCCGGCTGGGGCTCGACCGGCCGTTCCTCGGCGTACAGGCCCACGGCATCAACCCCGGCGAGTACGCGTATCCGACGTTCGAGGAAATGGTCGCCAAGGACATCGAGCTGATCCGGCAGGCGCAGCCGACCGGCCCCTACACCCTGTGGGGTTACTCCTTCGGATCGCGGGTCGCCTTCGCGGTGGCCAGGCAGCTGGAGCGGGCCGGGGACCGGGTCGACGAGGTGCTCCTCCTGGCGCCCGGCAAGCCGCCCGTGGAAGCCCGCGCGGGAGCACCCACCGAGCCGACAGCCGAGTTCACCGACCCCGTCTTCGTCTCGATCCTCTACTCCGTGTTCGCCGCGAACCTCGAACCCGCGGCAGTCGCCACATGTCTGGCGTCGACGTACGACGAGGAGTCCTTCATCGCCTGCGTCTGCGAGCGGTTCGAGCACCTGGAACGCGAACTGGTGCGCCGGATCATCGACGTGGTGCGCAAGACGTTCCTGTTCGAGTACGCACCCCATGACGTGACCGGGCACCGGCTCTCGGCGCCGGTCACGGTCCTGCGGGGCGCGGGCGACCAGGACTCGTTCATCGACCTCGACCCCGCGCTTGCGAGCACGCCGCCCAGGGTCAGTCGGCTGCGGGCCGACCACTACGCACTGCTGCGCCCCGCCGGGGTGGACGAACTCGTCGCCGCCGTTCGGGCCGCACGACTCACCAGGAAGGTCATCCAAGTGCCGCACGTCAACATCAAGCATTTCCCGGACAACCTCGCGGAAGCCCAGGTATCGGCCCTGGTGGAGGCGATCACCAGCGCGGTCAGGACCGCTTTCGCGGTCGACGAGGGAGTCGTCTCCATCGCCCTGGAACCCGTGGCCCAGGACGTGTGGAACGAGCGGGTCTACATCCCGGAGATCGTCGAGGACCCCGGCCATCTCGTCAAGAGTCCGAACTACTGAGGCGGGGGACCAGATGCGCAGGACACTGACCCGGATGCGGCAGGACCTCGCCATGATCGTGGCCCGGGACCCGTCGATCCACACACGCGCCGAGGCGCTGCTGCACCCCGCCCTGCCTGCCCTGTGGGCCCACCGGGCGGCGCACGTCCTCTACACCCGCGGACACCCTCAACTCGCCCGGGCCCTGGCCTACTTGGCGCGGGCGGTGACCGGCGGGATCGAGATCCATCCGGGTGCGCGCCTGGGCCGGCGCGTGTTCATCGACCACGGGGCCGCCGTCGTCATCGGGGAGACCGCCGAGATCGGAGACGACGTCACGATCTTCCACCAGGTCACGCTGGGCGCGGTCGGCTGGTGGCGGGACGAGCGCCGCGAGCCCGGCGCCCGACGCCACCCGGTCGTCGGCGACCGGGTGGTGCTCGGCACCAACGCGATCGTGCTCGGCCCCATCACCGTCGGCGCCGACGCGCTGATCGGCGCCGGTTCGCTGGTCCTCGGCGATGTGCCGCCCCGGGCCCGTGTGACGGCTCCCGCGGCCGGAATCGTCGTACCGCTGTCGGCCGCGGAGCGCGCGGCCTCGGAGCAGTTGCTGCGCACCTTGGCCACCGCCGGGTGCTGGTGACAGACCGCTCCCCCGCCCGCAGTTCGCCCCTATCAAGCTCCATCCCGACCGGCCGCGCGCCGGAATGCCAACGGAGGCACACATGATTCACGTCGGAGTCCTGGAGAGCAATCTCTCCGGTTCCGGCTTCGAGGGCCTGCAGATCATCAAGGAACTCGACTGCCGCGTCACCTTCTTCACCCGCGACCTGGACCGCTATCTCGAAGTCCCGGGCGGTCCGGCCTACTTCGAGCGCTACGTCGACGACATCGTCCAATGCGAGACGAACCTCTTCGAAGAGCTCCTGCCCCATGTCCACGAGGCAGCGGCCGAGCAGCCCTTCGACGCGTTCCTCACCCTGGCCGAGTACGACGTGGTCGTGGCCGCCGAGGTGGCCGTCCACCTGGGGCTTCCCACCGTCAGCGTCGACGGAGTCGCCACCGCCCGGAACAAGGCGCTGATGCGCCGCCGCTGCGCCGAACTGGGCGTTCCCATACCGGCGTTCCGCACGGTGGGCACGCCCGCCGAGGCGGCGAAGGCCGCGGCGGAGGTCGGCCTTCCCTGTGTGGTGAAGCCGGCCGACGAGACCAGCAGCGCCGACGTCCGCCTTGTCGACACCGCCGATCAGGCCGCCGAACACGTCGCCCTGATCCGGTCCCGTCCGGAGAACACCCGCGGTCAGGCCCGGTACCACGAGCTGATGGTCGAGGAGTATCTGAGCGGCCCCGAGGTCAGCGTCGAGGTCCTCGCCGACGGCGGCCGGTACGAGGTGTTCGGGGTGACCGACAAGTCGGTCGTCGGCCTCGGCTACTTCGTCGAGCTGGCCCACACCTTCCCCTCGAGCCTGCCAGGACCGCTCGTGCGTGCCTGCGGTGATCTGGCCGTGCGGGCGCTGCGCGCGGTGGGGTTCGACCTGGGCATGGCGCATGTCGAGGTCAAGGTGACCGAGTCGGGACCCAAGCTCATCGAGATCAACCCCAGGCCGGCCGGCGGAAAGATCACCTACCTGGTCGACCGGGCGCTCGGCATCAAGTCCCTGGAGCTGGTGGCCCGCCAGTACCTCGGCCAGCCGCTGCCGACCCCGGTACTGCCCCGGCGGCCGGTGGGCGGCGCCGCCATCCGCTATCTGACCGCGCAACCGGGCCGGGTGGTGTCGGTCACCGGACGGCAGCGCGCCGCCGCGCTGCCCGGCGTCGAGGAAGTCGTCGTCAAGCCCACCCCGGGTTCCGTGGTGCGGGAGCTGCGCCGCAACGGTGATCGCGCCGGTCATGTGCTCGTGGTGGCGGAGACCGCCGAGCTGGCGGCGCGCACCGCGGAGGCCGCCGTCCAGGAGATCGGCATCCGGACCGAGCCGGTCTCCCGTCGGCCGGTCGCCGCCTCCCTGGCCGACCTGATCGGCGGTACACCGCTGTTGCGGCTGCCGATGGAGCGCCTCGTGGACGGCGCACCGGCCGATGCCGAGGTACTGGCGAAGCTGGAGCTGTTCAACCCCTGGTCGAGCAGCAAGGACCGGGCCGCCCTGACGATGCTGCGCGGCGCCGAGAAGCAGGGGCTGCTCGTCCCGGGCACCGGCACCGTGATCGAGGCGACCTCCGGCAACACCGGAATCTCGCTGGCCGCGCTGGCGGCGCACCGCGGCTACCGCTGCGTGATCGTCCTGCCGGACAACGCGACCCGCGAACGCGTGGCCATGCTGCGCTCGCTCGGCGCCGAAGTGGTCCGCACCCCGCACACCGGCGGCTATCAGGCGGCGGTCGACACGGCAGAGGAACTGCACCGCCGGACTCCTGGGGCGTGGTTCTGCCGCCAGCACGACAACCCGGACAACACGCGGGCGCACTACGAGACGACCGGCCCCGAGATCTGGAACGACACCGACGGGCGGATCGACGTGCTCGTCTGCGGCGTGGGAACCGGCGGGACGCTCAGTGGCGCGGGGCGTTATCTGCGCGAATGTCACCCCGCGGTGCAGATCGTGGCGGTGGAGCCCGCGGGCTCGCCGCTGCTGTCCGGCGGCAAGCCCGGCACGCACGGCATCCCGGGATTCAACGGCGGCTTCATCGCGCCGACCACGCAACAGAGCCTCATCGACGAGGTCATCACGGTGTCCGACGCGGATGCCATGAACACCACCCGGCGGCTCGCACAGCACGCCGGTCTGCCGGCCGGTGTCTCGGGCGGCGCGGTCGTCCACGCGTCCGGAGTCCTGGCCGCCCGCCCGCGGTTCCGGGGCCGGCGCATCGTGACGCTCCTGCCCGACAGCGGCGAGCGATATCTGAGCCTGCTCGGCCTCGAGAGCGCGTCGGCACCGGGCGGTGCACGATGACGCCGCCCCTGCCCACCATGGGCCTGCCCACCGACGAGCGGCCGCGCCTGCTGATGGTGATGCCCTACCGCCAGTTCGTGCGCAAGGCGCAGGCCGCGGGGTTCTGGGTCGGCGCGATCTGGGATCCGCGGCTGCAGACGCCGGAGTATCTCGACGACGTGCACGCCCTGGCGGACCTGTTCGTGACGACCGATTTCCAGGACCCGGTGCTGCTGCGGCACACCATCCGCGAGGTGGCCCGGCAGCACCACGTCTCAGTGATCTACCACATCGGGCGGGAGGAGACGATGGTCACCGCCCATGAGGTCGCCGAGGACCTGCACGCCGAGGTCAACCCGGCCGCGGCGATCCGTTTCCTCGCCGACAAACACGCGATGCGGGACCTGCTGGCGCGGCACGAACTGTCCCCGGTGGCCTTCGAGCCGGCGCCGGCCCGGCACGACGTACCGGCTGCCGTCGAGCGGATCGGCCGCCCGGCCGTCGTCAAGCCGGTCGCTCTCGCCGGCAGCCGCGGCGTGTTCCTGTGGCAGAAGCCGCAGGACCAGGCGGCCTGGACGAAGCTCGTCGACGCGTACGGCTACGAAGGTCCGTTCCTCGTCGAGGAGTACCTGCGCGGCCCCGAGTACAGCGTGGAGACGCTGAGCCGGGACGGCAGGCACCACGTCGTCGGCATCACCGAGAAGCTGCTGGGCCCACCGCCGCTGTTCGTGGAGGTGGGGCACGTCCATCCGGCGCCGCTGCCCCAGGCCCGCGAGCAGGCCATCGAGGAGCTGACCGTCCGGTTCCTCACCGTGTGCGGCTACCGCTTCGGCCCCGCGCACACCGAGGTGATCTGGACGCCGCGCGGCCCACGCATCGTCGAGTCGCAGGCCCGCCTCGGCGGCGACCGCATCCCGAGGCTCGTCGAACTGGCCGGCGGCCTCGACATCGAGCAGGCGATCTTCACGGGCCTCGTGGGCGCACCGGTCGAAGTGCCGGAGCCGACGGCCACGGCAGCCGTACGGTTCTTCACCTTCCCGCCCGGCCGTGTCGACGGGATCCGCGGCCTGGAGCAGGTCCGCAGGCTGCCGTACGTCGACGAGTTGACCCTGCGACTGCGCCCGGGCGACACCGTGGCGGAGGTCCGCGACTCCAAGGACCGGCACGGGCACGTCATCGTCTCCGGCGCCACGCCGGAGCAGGCCCGGGGCCGGTGCGCCGAGGTGCTCGCCGCCATCGAGCTCGTCATCGACGGAACGCCCGTACGTGCGGACGGCCGGACCGGCGAGCCGCCGGCATCCGTACGCACGACGTCTGTCACCGGCCCGTCCCCCTCACCGCAGAAAGGCACCGATCGTGCAGCACCCCGCATCAACGGCCAGGAGGTCGTCATGACCGACCGGAAGGTGGCCGTGACCACCTCCGACGCCGACGCACAGGTGGTGTTCGTCGGCTACAACGCGGCCTACTTGGCCGCCATCGACGGGAGCGTTCCCGTCGGGTCCGTCGTGGTCATCGAAGAACCCGACATCATCCGCAAACGGGAACTGGGCGACGCGGCACGGCGCTTCGCCTGCCTGGACCGCATCATCCCGGCGAGCTACCAGCAGTCGTCCGGGGCCCTCGACCTGGCGGCCGCGCTGGAGGCCGAGCGCCCGGTGGCCGCGGTGGTGCCCGGCCTGGAGTACGCGGTGCCCGCGGCGGCGGCACTCGCCGAGAAGCTCGGTCTCCCGGGCGCGACCGAACACGCCGCGCACGCCCTGCGGGACAAGGTCCGGCTGCGCGAGGTCTGCGACGCCGGCGGCGTCCGCGGTCCGCGCTGGCGCGAGGTGCACGGCCCCGCGGACATCCTCGACTTCGCCGACGACGGCCCCGTGGTGGTCAAGCCGGCCAACCGGCAGGCCAGCGTCGGCGTACAGCTCCTCGACTCGGTCGACGCGACCACCGCGGCGCGGGCGTGGGAGCGCACCTCATCCGCCGCCGAGTACGAGCAGGTGCCCGACCGGAACCTGACGTGGCGCTTTTTGGCCGAGGAACGCCTGCGAGGGCCCGAGTACAGCGTCGAGGCGCTGGTCCGGCAGGGAGAGATCATCTTTCACAACGTCACGGCCAAGACGGTGATTCCGGGTCCGTACCCGGTGGAACTCGGTCACCTGCTGCCCGCTCCGCTCGACCCGGACACGCAGGCCGCGTTCGAGGCGGCCATGCGTGCGCTCGTCGCGGCGACCGGCTACCGCACCGGCATCCTGCACGCCGAGTGGATCCTGACCGAGGCCGGTCCGGCGCTGGTGGAATGCGCGGGCCGCTGCCCCGGCGACCACCTGATCGACCTGAACGACCTTGCCTACGGGACCCGGATCAGGCTGGCCCTCATCGACCTGCTGGCCGGCCGTCCGGTAGCCCTGCCCCGCGCCGCGCGACTGACCTCGGCGATCCGGTTCCTGGCCGCCGAGCCGGGCACCGTCACGGCGGTCGCGGGCACGGGCGCGGCGCGACTCCTGCCCGGTGTACGGGACGTGGAGGTCGACGTCGAGGCAGGCCAAGTGGTCCGGCCGTGGGCGTCCTCCTGGGACCGCGCCGGGCACGTCATCGCGACCGGGCCGGACGCGGCCACCACGCAGCGCCGCGTCCTCACGGCCGACGCCGTCATCCGCATCACCACACATTGAGGTAGCAGATGTCTGTTCTCTGGCAGCGCGTCCGCGGATGGCCGAGGTCCGTCCCCGGCGGGCCGGTCGGCCTACGACTGTCCGTGATGGCGATGATCGACGCCGTCGGCACCGGCGCCTTCCTGGCCGTCTCCGTGCCGTTCATCACCCGGTCCGTCGGTCTATCGGTGGGTGAACTCAGCCTTGGCCTGACCCTGTCCGCCGCGATCGCCCTGGGCACGGCGGTACCGATCGGCATCCTGGCCGACCGGATCGGCCCGAAGAAGGTACTGGTCGGGGTGAGCCTGTGGCGCTGTGCGTGCTTCGTGCTCTACCCGTTCGTCCAGAACCTGTGGCAGTTCCTGGCAGTGGTGTGCCTGCTCGGCCTGGCCGACAAGGCGGCGGCCCCGATGGAACAGGCCCTGGTCGGGCAGGTGACGGTGCCCGACGACCGGGTCAGGGTGGTCGCCGTCCTCCGGTCCCTGCGCAACGTCGGCTTCACCGTCGGCGCCCTGCTCGGCGGTGTCGGCCTGTTGCTCGACACCCGGGCCGGCTACGGAGCGATCCTGCTCCTCAACGCCGTGTCTTTCGCCGTACTCGCCCACCTGGCCCACCGGTTGCCGCTGCTCGGCACGCCCACGAAGAGCCTGCGGCGCCGTTTCTCGGTCGACGCGCTGCGGGACAAACCGTTCCTGTCGTTCACCGGGATCAACGCCGTGCTCACCATGCACATGACCCTGCTGAGCATCGGCATCCCCCTGTGGATCGTCGAACACACCGAGGTCCCCGCCGCGGTGATCTCGCCCCTGGTGGCGGTCAACACCGTGCTGGCCGTGACGCTGCAGGTACGAGCCAGCCGGGGCACCGAGACCATCGCCGGTTCGGCACGGGCACTGGTGCGGGCCGGCCTGGCCCTCGCGGCTTGCTGCCTGCTGCTCGTCGCGGCACCGAAGCCGCCCGTCGTCCTGGCCGTCGGGGTGCTGCTGCTCGCCATGGTCGCGCTGACCGCGGGCGAGTTGTTCCAGTCCGCCGGGGGCTGGGGCGGCTCGTATCTGCTCGCGGCGCCCGGCCAGGAGGGCGTCTACCTGTCGGTCTTCTGGCTCGGCGTGGCCGTCCAGCAGATCGCGGCACCACTTCTGATCGGCCTGATCATCACCACCGGCACCACCGGGTGGGTCGTCCTGGCCGCGCTGTTCGCCGTCTGTGGCCTCGCGGCGCCGGTCATCGGCCGATGGGCGCAGGCCCAGGCGAACCACCCGCCGCGACAGGACCCGGCCCTGGCCGATGCCACGTGATCACCCCGCGCACCCATCCGGTGTGCGGCCCAACCACTCGTCACCTCGACACCATCCCTGGAGGGAAAGATGTCTGTTCCGCTGTACGTCCCCGCTGGTGAAGGCGAATACGTCGACATCCGGGACACGAAGAGGACGTATCTGAAGCTCATCACTCCCGACTCCGACGGCGAGTTCGGCTTCTTCGAGCATCACATGGCTCCGGAGGCCAAGGGCGCGTCCCCGCACATCCACAAGCGGTCCACCGAGATGTTCTACGTGGTCAAGGGCGAGATCGAGTTCACCATCGGCGACCGCAAGGTGGTCGGTGAACCCGGCGCGTTCGCCTACGTCCCCAAGGGTGAGCCGCACGGCTTCACGAACCGGGGCACCGAGGACGCCACCCTGCTGATCATGTTCTACCCGATCTACGACCGCGAGGACTACTTCCGTGGCCTCGGCCGCCTGACGGCCGACGGGCGCAACCCCAGTATGGACGAACTGCGCGAACACATGGCGAAGTACGACCAGTTCATGGTCTGACGCCGCGTGCCGAGACGCCACCCGCCGGGGCCCGGCAGCACGCGACGCTGCCGGGCCTCGGGGCTCACTACCCCGTCTCTCAGCCGTCCGCGTTCTTTCCCGTACGGAAGCGCCACTGCAACTCACGCACCTGGTCGGACAGTTCGGGCACGGGGCCGGCCACCTCCAGGCCGGGTACGACGTCCTGGACGGTCAGCGGACTCAGGGGCGAGGTGAGGGGCACGCCCCACTCTGCCTTCCACTCCCGGGCCTGCCGGGACGAGCTCGCGTACACGATGCGGCCGAGGCCGACCCAGCCGTGCGCGGCCGCGCACATCGGGCAGTGCTCTCCCGAGGTGTAGACGGTCGCCGTGGCCCGTTCCTCGGGGGTCAGGTGGACCGCGGCCCACCGGGCGAGCGCGATCTCGGGGTGCGCCGTCGGGTCGTTGGTCGTGGACTCGCGGTTGCGGTCCTCGGCCCTGATCCTGCCGTCCGCGTCGACGAGCACGGACCCGAACGGCCAGTCACCGGCGTCGAGCGCCTCCGCCGCCAGTTCGATGCACCGACGCAGATAGGGGAGATCAGCCGGGGTGACGGTGGCCGCGCGAGCGGCGTCGGTCCCGGAAAGGTCGTCGTCATGAGGTGGCACTGCTGCTCCGTCTCTGTATCCGTCGGTATCCGGCGGCATGCGTCGGTCTTCTGCGTCCGCCCTCTCGACGGAGGTGCCGGAGGGATGTCTGCTACGTCCGGTGTGCGGCCACGGTGGCCAGCGCCTGCCAGGCTGCCTCGGGCCGCAGGGTCTCGTCCGGATCACCGAGGTACGGGTCGAGCAGAATGCTGTCGGCGCCGGCCAGGCGCAGCTCCTCGACGTCCTCGAGGAACTGCTCGAGGGTGCCTTCCCCCGCGCGGCGATCCGGGTGGTCGACCGGTCGCTCCCTGAGGTCGAGCCGAATCCGCGGCGCCAGACCCGGTACGGGCCGACCGAGCTGGGCGGCCATCCCCCTCAGCCGGGGCAGCGCCTCCCTGAACCAGGGCATCGTGAACCCCAGCGGGTGCCAGGGAGCCCCGAAACGCACGGCCCGGCGCATGCCCGCGTCGCTGTTTCCGCCGATCCAGATCGGAATCTGCCCGCATCCATAGTCGGCGTCGTTCTCCCATGCGGCGCGCAGCGTGCGCAGATGCTCGTCGGTCAGCGCGCCACGCCGTTCGAAGGGCACACCGAGGGCCTCGAACTCTCCCCGGGCCCAGCCGACGCCGACACCCAACACCAGGCGGCCACCGCTGAGTTGATGCAGGTTGGCAGCCATGCGGGCGACCAGCAGGGGATGCCGGTAGGGAGTGATGAGGACGGTCGTGCCCAGCTTGATCCCGCGCGTGATCCCGGCCATCCAGGCAAGCGTGGTGAACGGCTCGTAGAAAGGCGCGGGATACTGCTCCGCCACGTCCGGCGTGATCGCCACGTGATCGGACATCATCAGCAGATCGAAGCCGAGGCCCTCCACGGTCTGGGCCCAACGAGCCAGGTGATCGGGATTCGCCCCGGGCCCGAAGTTGGGGACGTTCACACCAATCCGCATGAGTCTCAGCCTAGCAACGAGCGCCGTCCAATGTGCCTGCTGTGGCAGCCGGTTGGGCCACGCTCACGTGCTTCTGTTTGACCTTGACACGGTGGCAAGGTCTTCAGTGATCGGCGAGGAGGTGATCTCGTTGACGGTCACGGGACAGGACACGGAGGCGCTACGAGCGCTGCGAGGGCTGGAGGACGGGCGTTCGTCGGTGCGGCTGCGAGCCGCACTGGCGGTCGGCACGGCGCCGGACCCGCGCTTCGTCGACAAGCTCGTCGAGCGGTCCGCGATCGAGCCCGAATTCTTCGTGCGGGACATGCTGACCTGGGCGCTCACCCGCCATCCGGTCTCCCTGACGCTCCCCGGGCTGCTCCGCGAGCTCCGCTCGGAGCGGGCACAGGCCCGAAGCCAGGCGCTGCACACGCTGTCGAAGGTCGGGGATCGGCGGGCGTGGCCGGCGATCACGGGGGCGTTGCTGTCCGACTCCGACGAGGAGGTCGCACGCAGCGCCTGGCGAGCCGCGGTCATCCTCGTACCGGAAGGCGAGGAGTCCGTGCTGGCCGCGGCCCTCGCGACGCAGCTCGGGCGCGGTGAGCGGGAGACGCAGCTGAGCCTCAGCCGGGCCCTGATCGCCCTGGGGGAAGCGAGCAAGCCGGCACTGCATGCCGCGGCAACGGCCGCAGACCCCCGCACGCGTACGCACGCCCTCGCCACCACACGGCTGCTGCGTGACCCGGACACGGGTTTCGAGTTCGCGGTCGAGGAGGCGAAGCGCGTGGTGGCCCTCGGCGGGGTCGGCCCGGAGGGACAATGAGGCGTGTTGATCGGTGAGGTGGCGCGACGGTCCGGGGTCAGTGCCCGCATGCTGCGGCATTACGAGTCGCTCGGCCTGGTGCGGCCTTCCGGCCGTACCGGCTCCGGCTATCGGGAGTACTCCGGTCAGGACATCCGGCGGATCTTCCATGTCGAGAGTCTGCGGTCGCTGGGACTCTCGCTGCGGGAGATCGGCCGCGCTCTCGACGAACCCGGCTTCACACCCGCGGCGCTCGTCGGAGACCTCGTTCTGCAGACACGCGAACGCATCGCGGCCGAAACCGAGCTGCTCACCCGGCTGCGCCGGATCGATGCCGCGGACCCCTCCGACTGGGAGGACGTCCTCCAGGTCGTCGCGCTGCTTCAGGCACTGGGCTCGAAGAGCGCAAGCGCGCGCCAGCGTGCTGCCCTCTCCTCGGACGACGAGGTTCCGGTGCCGGTGGAGGCCCTGGTCGAGGCGGCCCTGAGCGAGACGGAGCCGAACGTGGCCGGGGCCCTTCGGTGGGCTCTGGCGCGATCCGGCGAGGAGGGTGTGGCGCTGCTGGCCGAAGGCCTTGGCTCCTCGGCGGCAGCGGTACGGGAGCGCGCCGTGCAGTCTCTCGCCGAGATGCCCGGCGAAGAGGCCCGCGCAGCGCTGCGCCGGGCTCTTGCGAGCCCTGACGACGTGGTCCGTGGTCATGCGGCTCTGGCGCTCGGGGCACAGGGGGTGGCCGATGCGGTCCCGACGCTCATCGACATGATCGTGCAAGGAAGGAACGACACCGACGCGGCCGATGCGCTGAGCGTGCTGGCGAGCGACTCCACGAAGGCGGATCAGATCGCGACCAGGCTCGTCGACCGCCTCGCCGATGCCTGCACTGGCGCGCCCGCACGCGGCCGGTTGACCCAGGCGATGGCAGGCATCCCGGGCACGACGACAGCACGCGCCCTCGTCGAGCTCTCCCACGACGGGGACCGTGCCGTGGCGGTGACCGCGGCCTACCTTCTCCAGCTGCGCGAGGGGCGGTGACGGATCGCCCGGTACCAGCGACGTCGGCAGCTCCGGGAAGCGGCCGGTGGCAGACGTCCTAGGATCCGTCGATCGCGGCATTCACCTGGCGAGTGAAGTCCTTCGGGCTGACGGCGGTGCCGTGCTCGTCGATGACGGTGAGCTTCTTGTCGTCGGCCTGCACGGTCGGCGTGCCGGTGACATCGCTCTCGTAGAAGGCGTCGGCGACCTTGTCCGCCCAGGCCGCGTACGTCTTCTCCTTGACGGCCTTGTTGAATGACGGCGTGCGCAACCCGGGTACCTTGCCCGCGAGTTCGAGCAGTCTCGCGGTGCTCCCGAACGCGTCGTCGCCCTCGTGCGCGGGCTGATGGGCGAAGAGCACATCGTGGAAGGACCTGAACTTCGCCGGGCTCTCGTTCAGGGCTGCTCCGAGTGCGGCGATCGACGTCCTCGAGCCCTGGCCGCCCAGACTCTTGTCGAGAAAGGCGGCCAGATGGAACTCGACCCTGACCTTGCCGGTATCCACCATCTCGTTGAGCGTCGGGCCCAGCTTGCGCTCGAATTCCGCGCAGTACGGGCAGCGCAGGTCCTCGTACACCTTGACGGTGGTCCTGGCCTCGCTGTCGCCAAAAGCGATCAATGTGCCGTTCCAGCCCTGCGAGTTGGCGGGAATCGCCAGTCGCCGGCCCGCCTCCTCGGCCGAGCTGCTGCCGGTACCGGTTCCGGTGGCGATGCCGAGCCCGGCCGCGAAGGCCACGACGATGGCCGCGCAGCCTCCGATCAGGGCGCGCCTGCGCCTGCTCATCGGACCGTCTCCTGACGTGTGAACGGCTCGGTCCCGGGCGCCACGCGGCGCGCCGCGCCCAGCCCGCTGCTGATGCAGGACGCGACTCCTACGCCCTCGTACGTCGCTCCGCACACGTCGAGGCCCGGCAGCGCGGCGATTTCGTCCCTGACGAGGTCCACACGTGCCCCATGGCCGACGTGGTACTGGGGCAGGCCGCGCTCCCAGCGGGTGACGCGGCTCGTCAGCGGCTCGCCCAGGGGGCCCAGCGCCTGCGTCAGGTCCGACAGGGCGGCCTGTGTCAGCGCCCTGTCCGGGAGGCCGAGGGGTGATACGGCCCCGGCGCGTCCCAGTGACGCGCGGACGATGATGACGTCGGGGGTGTCCTGCGCGTACCAGGGCCATTTCTCGGACAGGAAGGTGGCGCCCTTGACGGCGCGCCCGTCGACGGGCGGCACGAGGAATCCGTTGCGGCCCGCGACGGCCTCCCGGGCCGCGCCGTCCGCGGGGAAGGCGAAGGTGACCACCGCGGAGCTCGCGTGTTCGACCTCCGTGAGTGCTTCGGCGGCGCGCGGGGCGTGCGCGCCGAGGAGCCGTGCGGCGGAGTCGGAGGGTACGGCGAGGATCACCGCGTCCGAGTCGAGGGCGAGCGGCCCGTCGTCGGTGTCGGCGTGGACGCGCCATCCCTCGCCCCGGTCCGGCTGCGGGCGCAGGGAGCGGGCTGTCGTGCCGGTCAGGACCGTCGCCCCGGATGTTTCCGCGATCGCCTGCGCCAGGCGTCCCATGCCGCCGCGGACGCCGCGTACCGGCGCGGTCCGTGGAGTACCCGAGCGGGCGGCCTCGCGGCGCCGCAGAGCCGTCATCAGTGGTTCGCCGGTCCGGGTGATGCCGGTGAGGAAGGGCAGCGCCGAGGTGAGGGACAGGCGAAAGACGTCGCCGCCGTAGACGCCGCCGAGCACCGGCGCCACGAGCCGCTCCACCGCCTCCCGGCCGATCAGGGGCTCCAGATAGTCGCCGACGGTCACGTCCGTGGTCGGCGGGAGCGGCTCGAGGTCATCGCCGAGGTGCAGGCGATGCAGGCCCTGTTCGGACAACAGGCCGGTCCCTGCGAGGTGTTCGGGTCTCGACGGGACTCCCATCAGGTGTCCTGGCGGCATGGGCCGCAGTGCGTCGCGCGTCCATACCGTGACCGGTGCGGCGGCGGGTTCGCACAGTGAGTCGCCCAGGCCGACGGCCTCCGCGAGCCGCACGGCATCGGGCCCCATCGTCACCATGGACTCCGCGCCCAGGTCCACCGGAACCCCGGTGACGCGACCGGTACGCATCTTGCCGCCCACCCTGGGCGCGCTGTCGAGCACGGTGACGCGTGCGGTGTCGCGCAGGGCCCACGCCGCGGAGAGGCCACTGACGCCCGCGCCGATGACGGTTACCGATCGCATGAGGATCCACTTCGGGAGGAGGCCGGCGCGAGGACGGCTCGCAGCTCGGCCTGGTGGGGGAAGGAGCCCGGCTGGTAGGCGCAGTAGGGGTCCTCGGCGAACATGTCACCGGTGACCGCGTGGGCCCGGGACCTCGAACCGCCGCAGATCTGACGGAACTCGCAGTGCGCGCACTTGCCGCCCAGCCGACCGGGATCGCGCAGGGAGACGAACAGGTCGGACGTACGGTAGATGTCCGGCAGCGATCCGTTTCTGACGTTGCCCGCGGACACGGGCAGGAATCCGCTCGGGTGTACCTCACCGGTGTGCGAGACGAAGACGAAGCCGCGCGCCGACGACACGTCCATCGGCGGCCGACGCCGTCTGCGAGGCTGCCCCTCGAAGAGACCCAACTCGTCTGCTCGGCGGGTGAGTTCGCGGTGCAGTGGGCCGACCTGCGGACGGGTGCCGCGTTCGGCGTGGATGGCTCGCTGTACCGCCACACGCCGGAAATGGTGCCCCTCCGTGGTCTTGGTGGCGATCACCGCGCCGCAGTCGTAGAGGAAGTGCATCGCGTCCTCCACCTCCTGCGGTGTCAGACCGTCCAAGCGTGTTCCCCGGCCGGTGGGCACCAGGAGGAAACCGGACCAGAGCATCGCTCCTTCGTGGCGCACCAGCGCGGCGATGTCGGCGAGGTCACTCAGACTGTGCCGGGTGAGGGTCGTGTTGATCTGTACCTTGAGGCCGAGTTCACGCGCCGTGCGCCAGCCGTCCAGGGTCCACTCGAAGACGCCGTCGGCCCCGCGGAAGGTGTCGTGCCGCTCAGCCGTCGATCCGTCCACGGACAGCGAAAGGGCCACCGCGCCCGCGTCGCGTACCGCCGTCAGGTTGGCGCGGTTCAGCGTGGGCGTCCCGGAGGGAGACACGGCGATACGCAGGCCCAGCGAGGTTCCGTACCCGATCAGGTCGGTGAGGTCGCGGCGCTGGAAGGGGTCGCCGCCGGTGATCACGAACAGAGGTGACGGCCGCCCGAACTCCGCGGTCTGTCGCATCAGCTCCCGGGCCTCGGACCCGCTCAACTCGCCGGGGTCTCGTGCGGGTTGCGCCGTGGCACGGCAGTGCAGGCAGGCGAGCGGGCAGGCTCTGGTGGATTCCCAGATGACGATGAACGGGCGTTCCCCGACGGCATGGCGCGGGCTGCGTACGGCCCGGTCGCCCCGCACCGAACTCGCCGAACTCACGGAACTCATTGCACACGCTCCCAGCCGCGCCTCGGTGCGCGCTGCGCGGGCTGCTGATGCGGGTCCCGGCGCCGGTAGACGACGAATGGCCGGAAGAGGTACCGCACCGGGGCGCTGAACATGTGGACCAGGCGGGAGTACGGAATGAGGGTGATGAGTGCGAAGCCGAAGAGGATGTGCAGCTTGAAGGCCAGGGGCGTGCCTGCCATCAGCGCGTAGTCCGGCTGGAGCGTGAACAGCGAGCGGAACCAGATCGAGATGCCCTCGCGGTAGTTGTAATCCCCGCTCATTCCGGCGGAGTTGAGGAGCGTCGCGGCGAGGCCCAGGAGCATCGCGCCGATCAGCACGGTGTACATGAGGTGGTCGCTGCGCAGCGTCGCCCGGCGCACACCCGGCACGGTGCGGCGGCGGTACACCAGGATGCCGATCCCGGTGACCGCGGCGACGCCCGCGAGAGCGCCGGTCGACACCGCGACGAGGTGGTAGAGGTGGTCGTCCACGCCGACCGCGTCCGTCCAGCCCTGCGGGATCAGCAGCCCCACCACGTGGCCGATCACCACGAACGCCATGCCGAAGTGGAACAGCGGGGAGCCGATGCGCAGCAGCCGTGACTCGTGCAGTTGGGAGGAGTGGGTCGTCAGGCCGAAGCGGTCGTGGCGCGAGCGCCACACCAGGCCCGACACGAGCAGGACGAGGACGACGTAGGGCAGGACGCCCCACAGCAGCAGGTCCATCACGCCGGGGTCCTTTCGGGCAGGTTCGGCCAGGGCAGTTCGATGCCGGGGCCGAGCGGTTCGAGGCCGACGCTCTCGCGCGGCGGTCCCTGCCGGGCCAGCGCCTTGGCCTCCTCGCGGGTGGCGGGCGAGGGACCGGGGAGTGTGGCGCAGACGGCCTGCAGGAGATGCGCGTAGGGGGTGCCGTGCTCGGTGAGGGCGAGCCGCAGGAGTTCGAGTCCGGCGCGGTACTCCTGGAGCAGTTCGGTGCCCGCGGCCGGCTTCAGCGCCGCGAACTCCAGCATCACGGGCAGGTAGTCGGGAAGTTCCTCGCCGTCGAACGCCAGTCCGTGCGCGCGGTAGACGCCCTTCACGCGGACGAGGGACAGGCCGCGATTGCGGGTGTCACCGTCGGTCCACCAGGTCAGGTAGGGGCAGCGGCGGTTGCGGGTGTCGAAGACGGAGGCGTGGTGTGCGGCCAGGTCGAGGGGGCGCACCTCGTCCACGTGGGCCAGGAAGGCAGCGAGGTGGCCGTGCGGACCGCCGTCGAGGGCGTCGGACACCTCACGCAGGAGGGGGAGCTGTTGATACATGCGCTCGTCGGGGTGGACCAGCAGGCGTGCTGCCACGAGCCGCACGGTGGCGTCCGGTGTCATGCGGGCCTCCGCAGGGTCGGCAGGTTGAGCAGCACCGGTTCGCTCGGGGCCGAGCCCACCGGGCATGCGGCATCCAGCAGCGGGTGGGATGCGGCCAGCGCGTCGGCGTCCTCGCGTGCCGCGCCGGGGATGACATAGCGGTCCTCGTACTTGGCGATGGCCAGCAGCCGGAACATGTCCTCGAGCTCCTGTCCGGTGAGCCGCACGGACGCGGCGATCGCCGGGTCCGGCTCCTCGCCGAGGTTGCGGCCCCGCATGTGGGCCCGCATGGCGGCCATGCGGCGCAGCACGGCCTCCACGGGGTAGGTGTCGCCCGCGGTGAGCAGTTCGGCCAGGTACTCGACGGGGATCCGCATGCTGTCGATGGCACCGAACAGATTGCCCGCGTCCTCGCCGTCGTGGCCGCTCGCGGCCACCGCCTCCACCACCGGGGACAGCGGTGGGACGTACCAGACCATCGGCATGGTGCGGTACTCCGGACGCAGCGGGAGCGCCACCTGGTAGGTGCGGATCAGGTCGAACACCGGGGAGCGGCGTGCCGCGTCCATCCACTCGTCGCTGATGCCGCTCGCCCGCGCCGCCTCGATCACCGCCGGATCGCGCGGATCGAGGAAGCACTCCAACTGGGCGGGATACAGGTCGTGTTCGTCTTCTACGGCCGCCGCTTCGGTCACCTTGTCGGCGTCGTAGAGCATCACGCCGAGGTAGCGCATGCGCCCGACGCAGGTCTCGGAGCAGATGGTCGGCATGCCGATCTCGACGCGCGGGAAGCAGAACGTGCACTTCTCCGCCTTGCCGGTGGCGTGGTTGAAGTAGACCTTCTTGTACGGGCAGGAGCTGACGCACATCCGCCAGCCCCGGCAGTCGTGCTGGTCCACGAGCACGATGCCGTCCTCGGCGCGCTTGTACATGGCGCCCGAGGGGCACGCCGACACGCAGGCCGGGTTGAGGCAGTGCTCGCAGACCCGCGGCAGGTAGAACATGAAGCTCTGCTCGAACTCGAAGCGGATGCGTGCGCCGACCTCGTCCCTGATGCGCTCGACGATCGGGTCCTTGGAGCCGTGCTCGGGGGCACCACCGAGGTTGTCGTCCCAGTTCGGCCCCCACTGGATCGTGTCGATCGGCTCGCCGGTGGTCTGCGAGTAAGGGCGCGCGACCGGCATGTCGTCGCCCGCGGGGGCCTCGGTGAGGTTCTTGTACTCGTAGGTCCACGGCTCGTAGTAGTCGTCGACGGTCGGCAGGTCGGGGTTGGCGAAGATCATGCCGAGCCGTTTCGCCCGGCCGCCGGCCCGCAGGCGAAGGCGGCCCGAGCGGGTGCGCTCCCAGCCGCCCTTCCAGCGGTCCTGGTCCTGCCAGCGGCGCGGGTAGCCCTGGCCCGGGAGGGTCTCGACGTTGTTGAACCACACGTACTCGGTGCCGCGCCGATTGGTCCACGCCTGCTTGCAGGTGACGGAACAGGTGTGGCAGCCGATGCACTTGTCGAGGTTCATCACCATCGCCACTTGTGCCATGACACGCATGTCAGTACTCCACCTTCTGCGACCTGCGGCGGATGACCGTCACCTCGTCACGTTGGTTGCCCGTGGGGCCCAGGTAATTGAAGGCCCACGTCAACTGGGCGTAGCCGCCCACGAGATGAGTGGGCTTGAGCATGATCCGGGTGAGCGAGTTGTGGATGCCGCCGCGCTTTCCGCTCTTCTGCGTCCTGGGTACGCCGACCGTGCGTTCCTGGGCGTGGTTCATGTAGACGGTGCCGGGCGGCATCTTGTGCGAGACGATCGCCCGCGCGGTGACGACGCCGTTGCGGTTGACGGCCTCCACCCACTCGTTGTCGCGTACGCCGATGGCGTCCGCATCCTGCGGCGACATCCACACGGTCTGGCCGCCGCGGCCGAGCGTCATCATGTACAGGTTGTCCTGGTACTGGGAGTGGATGGCCCACTTGTTGTGCGGGGTGAGGAACCGCACGGCCACCTCGCGTTCGTCGCCGAGGGTGCCGAGCTCCGGCTCCCCGTAGAGCCGGTGCATGTTCAGCGGCGGCTTGTAGACGGGCAGCGCCTCGCCGACCTCGTGCATCCAGTCGTGGTCGATGAAGAAGTGCTGACGCCCCGTCAAGGTGTGCCAGGGCTTGAGGTGTTCGGTGTTGACGGTGAAGGCGGTGTAGCGTCGGCCGCCGGACTCGCTGCCCGACCACTCCGGTGAGGTGATCACCGGTACGGGTGCCGCCTGGGTATCGGCGAAGGTGACGCGCTTGCCCTCGTGCTCGGCGGCCAGGTGTGCCATCTTCTGGCCCGTACTGGCCTCCAGGGTGTGAAAGCCCTGGGTGGCGAGCCTTCCGTTGGAGGTGCCGGAGAGGCTGAGGATCGCTTCGCAGGCCCGCTGCGCGGTGTCCAGGCGTGGCCGTCCGTCGGCCACTCCCCCACGCACCCTGCCGTTCTTCTCCCGCAGGTAGGCGACTTCTTCGCCCACCTCGAAGGTGACCGCCTTGGTCGTCACTCCGAGGGTGTCGACGAGCGGGCCGAGCGCGGCGAACTTCTCGCCGATCGCGCCGTAGTCGCGCTCCACGACGCTCAGGTTGTACATGGTGCGGCCGGGTACCGGCTCGCACTCCCCCTTCGACCAGTCCAGGGCGACGCCGCCCGGCTGGGCCATCTCGCCGCCAGGCGTGTCGTGCTGGAGCGCCGTGGCCACCAGGTCCTTGCGTACGCCGAGGTGCTCGCCCGCCAGGTCGCTGAAGCGACGGGCCAGGGCGAGGAAGATGTCGTAGTCGGAGCGGGCCTGCCAGGGCGGGTCGATCGCCGGGGTGAAGGCGTGCAGGAAGGGGTGCATGTCCGTCGACGAGAGGTCGTGCTTCTCGTACCAGGTCGCCGCGGGCAGAACCACGTCGGACAGGAGCGTCGTCGACGTCATGCGGAAGTCGAGCGAGAGCAGCAGGTCGAGCTTGCCCTCGACGTCGTCCTCGCGACAGGTCACGTCGCGCGGGGTGCAGCGCGGCCCGTCGTCGGGCAGGTTGGAGTGCGTGCCCAGGAGGTGCTTGAGGAAGTACTCGTTGCCCTTGGAACTGGAGCCGAGCAGATTGGCCCGCCATACGGTCATCACGCGCGGCCAGTTCTCCGGCGCGTCGGGGTCCTCGGCGGCGAACTTCAGCTTCCCGTCCTTGAGTTGCCCGACCGTGTGGGCGACGGGGTCGTCGGCCTCGCCCAGATCCAGCGAGTTGCGATCGAACGTCGGATATGAGGGCATCCACCCCATGCGGGCTGATGCGGCGAGGCAGTCCGCGCCGGTCATGCCGCTGAAGCGGCCGTCACCGAGGGGTGACGCCAGCGCCTCGGCCGGCAGGGTGTCGTAGCGCCACTGGTCGGTGTGCAGGTAGAACCAGCCCGCGCCGATCATCTGGCGGGGCGGCCGCGACCAGTCCGACGCGGCGGCGAGGGTGGCCCACCCGGTGACCGGCCGGCACTTCTCCTGGCCGACGTAGTGTCCCCAGCCGCCGCCGTTGCGGCCCTGGCAGCCGGTCAGGGTGAGCAGGGCCAGGAACGCGCGGTAGATGGTCTCGGAGTGGAACCAGTGGTTGGTCCCGGCCCCCATCAGGATCATGCAGCGGCCCCGCGACCGCTCGGCGGTGTCGGCGAACTCCCGCGCCACACGGACCGCCTGGGCGGCCGGAACCGACGTCAAAGTCTCCTGCCAACCCGGCGTGCCCGGCGTGTCCGCGTCCTCGTACGACGTCGGCCACCGGCCGGGCAGCCCCGGGCGCTCGACCGCGTACTGCGCGAGCATCAGGTCGAACACGGTCGTCACGAGCCGCCCGCCGACGCGCCGCACGGGAACCCCGCGGCGCTCGGTCCCGGGGGCGCCCTCCTCGAACCGGGGCAGGGTCACCTCGGCGCTTGCGCAGCCGCTCGCGTACAGGCTCAGCCGGGGTACGACATCGCCGAGGTCGAGGTTCCACTCGGGCTTCTCGCCACTGCCCCAGCGATGTCCGAGGGTCCCGTTGGGCACGGTCGGCTCACCCGTGGCGTCATCGAGCAGGACCGGCTTCCACGCGGCGTTCTCGACGTCCTGGCCCAGATCGGCGGCGTTGAGGAACTTGTGCGGGACGAGCCCGGAGTCCGTCTCCTTCAGGGTGATCAGGAAGGGCAGATCGGTGAACTTGCCTATGTAGTCGGTGAAGAACGGCGTCTGCCGGTCGACGAAGAACTCCTTGAGGATGACGTGCCCCATCGCCAGGGCGAGCGCGCCGTCCGTGCCGGGGTGCGGGTGCATCCATTCGTCGGCGAACTTCGTGTTGTCCGCGTAGTCCGGCGAGACGGCCACGACCTTCTGGCCCCGGTACCGGGCCTCGGTCATCCAGTGCGCGTCAGGAGTCCTGGTGACCGGGACGTTCGAGCCCCACATCATCAGATACGCGGCGTCCCACCAGTCGCCCGATTCGGGTACGTCGGTCTGGTCGCCGAACACCTGCGGCGAGGCGACCGGCAAATCGGCGTACCAGTCGTAGAACGACAGCATGGGGGCGCCGATCAGTGAGTGGAACCGTGCGCCTGCGGCGTGCGATGCCATCGACATGGCGGGAATCGGCGAGAACCCGGCGACGCGGTCGGGTCCGTGTGCCTTGATGGTGTGCACGTGCGCGGCCGCGACGATCTCCAGCGCCTCGTCCCAAGTGGCCCGCACCAGGCCGCCCTTGCCGCGCGCCCGCTGGTACGTGCGCCGTCGCTCGGGGTCGCCCTGGATGTCCGCCCAGGCCAGTACCGGGTCCTTCAGGCGCGACTTGGCCTCCCGGTACATCTCGACCAGGGCTCCGCGGACGTACGGGTAGCGCACCCTGGTCGGCGAGTAGGTGTACCAGGAGAAGGAGGCGCCGCGCGGGCAGCCGCGCGGTTCGTACTCCGGCCGGTCGGGGCCCACGCTCGGGTAGTCCGTCGCCTGCGTCTCCCACGTGATGATGCCGTCCTTGACGTACACCTTCCACCGGCAGGAACCGGTGCAGTTCACGCCGTGCGTCGAGTGCACGACCTTGTCGTGGCTCCACCGGTCCCGGTAGAACGACTCCGCGTCCCGGCCTCCGGTGCGGGTGACCGTCCGCAGGTCGTCGGAGACGGAATCCCGGCTGAAGAAACGGCCGGCCCTGATCAGGAGGTCGGCGGGGTCGCCGCCCTGTTTCTGCTGCACCCGGACTCCTCATGGACATCGACGGATCGGGCGCGCCGCGGCGCCCGATGTGGCGCGAGCACCGGTACGAAGATCGGTACGCGTTGACACTATGTGGGCGCCCTGCGGTGATTTCACGGCATTGGTCCCCTCACGGCAGGACCAAGGCCCGTACTTGTCGAGGCCGCCGGGGGCCGCGGGTGCGGACGGCGGACGACGCGTCACGAAAGCCCGGTTCGCGGGACGTTCGCCCGGCCGGAACGGGACCAACGGCCGCAACCACGCGGCAGGTCCGCTGACAGGCTGGGACCGTCCGGGGAGTCGAGCAGACCGAAACAGCCCAGAGGTTCAAGGGCCGCGAAGGGGTTGTCATGGCATCACGTGCCGTCCGGCGCTGGCTGCCCCATCAGCACGGAGCCTGGGCCATGCTCGTCGTCCCGTTCCTCACCGGCACGCTCCTCGGTGGCCCCACCCCCTGGCATGCCGTCCTGCTCGCGGCTTGGCTGCTGGGATACCTGGCCTCGTTCCACGTCCAGCAGTGGCTGCGGCTGCGCCGGCACTCCCGCAACCCCCGCGCCGCCCGGCGTCACGCGCTCCCGGCCCGGGTCTTCTGCCTCACCCTGCTGCCTCTCGCGGTGGCGCTGGTCGTCCACGCGCCGTGGCTGCCGGCCGCCGGGGCGTGCGCGGTGCCGTTCCTCGCCGTCAATTGCGCGTACGCGTGGCGCAACCGCGAGCGGGCCCTGCCGAACGGGATCGCCGCCGTGATCCCCGCCTGCGGAATGCTGCCGGTCGCGCTCCTCATGGGCGGCGGCGACCTCGGCCACGCCTGGCGCCCGACGCTCGCCTGCCTGCTCTACTTCGCGGGCACCGTGCTCTACGTCAAGACGATGATCCGGGAGCGGGGCAGTGCACGGTACCGACGGGCGTCCGCCGTCTGGCACGCCGGCGCGGTGGTGGTGATGTTCGTCATGCCCATGCCTGTGGTGCTCGTGGTCTTCTTCGGAGTCTGTCTCTTCCGGGCGGTGTGGATGCCGACGCGCGGCATCGTACGGGCGCCGGTGATCGGAGCCGTGGAAGTGGTGCTTTCGCTGGTCCTGCTCGGAGCGCTCGTCGCGGCGTTCGGCGGTTGACGCTCGCCGGTCACTCCACGCGTGCGCGCGGGGTGCCTGGCACGTGCGGGTGGCGGACGATGCTTGATCTCGCATTGTGGTCGCACCCTGGACCCGGATGCTGGTCAGTGTGTTTACATGCGCGTAATACATGAGTGTCACGCGCACGGCAACGGCGCCGAGCGCCCCGACCGGGCTGTACGGGAGTGCGCCGCCAGTGCGCCGCGCCCCCCGTTCCGGATTCCCGGTGTCAGCCGTGCCAGAAAGGGCTCCCTTGACCACGCGATCCGAGACGAAGACCACGCTCGCGCAGCTGCTCGGCGAGATCGAGCACCGCAACCCGGCCCAGCCGGAGTTCATCCAGGCCGTACACGAGGTCCTGGAGACGCTGGCGCCGGTCATCGCAGCCCGCCCCGAGTACGCAGAGCCCGGCCTGATCGAGCGGCTGTGCGAGCCGGAGCGGCAGGTCCTCTTCCGGGTGCCGTGGCAGGACGACCGGGGCCGCGTCCACGTCAACCGCGGATTCCGGGTGGAGTTCAACAGCGCGCTCGGCCCGTACAAGGGCGGTCTGCGCTTCCACCCGTCGGTGAACCTCGGCGTCATCAAGTTCCTGGGCTTCGAGCAGATCTTCAAGAACGCGCTGACCGGTCTCGGCATCGGCGGCGGCAAGGGCGGCAGCGACTTCCAGCCGCACGGCCGCAGCGACGCGGAGGTCATGCGCTTCTGCCAGGCGTTCATGACGGAGCTGTACCGGCACATCGGCGAGCACACGGACGTGCCCGCGGGTGACATCGGCGTCGGCGGCCGGGAGATCGGCTATCTGTTCGGCCAGTACCGGCGCATCACCAACCGCTGGGAGGCCGGCGTCCTGACCGGCAAGGGCCAGGGCTGGGGCGGCTCGCTGATCCGTCCGGAGGCCACCGGCTACGGCAACGTCCTCTTCGCGGCGGCCATGCTGCGCGAGCGCGGCGAGGACCTGGAGGGCCGCACCGCGGTCGTCTCCGGCTCCGGCAACGTCGCCATCTACACCATCGAGAAACTGGCCGCCCTCGGCGCCAACGCCGTGACCTGCTCGGATTCATCCGGATACGTGGTCGACGAGAAGGGCATCGACCTCGACCTCCTCAAGCAGGTCAAGGAGATCGAGCGCGGCCGGGTCGACACCTACGCCGAACGCCGGGGCGCCTCGGCCCGCTTCGTCCCCGGCGGGCGGGTCTGGGAGGTCCCGGGCGACATCGCGCTGCCGTCCGCCACGCAGAACGAGCTGGAGGCCGACGACGCGGCTGCCCTGATCCGCAACGGCGTGAAGGTGGTCTCGGAGGGCGCCAACATGCCGACGACACCCGACGCGGTACGCCTGTTCCAGCAGGCCGGTGTCGCCTTCGGGCCGGGCAAGGCCGCCAACGCGGGCGGCGTCGCGGTCAGCGCCCTGGAGATGGCCCAGAACCACGCCCGTACGTCGTGGTCAGCGGCACGGGTCGAGGAAGAGCTGACGCACATCATGAACGACATCCACACCACCTGCCACGAGACCGCCGAGCGCTACGACGCCCCCGGCAACTACGTGACGGGCGCCAACATCGCGGGCTTCGAGCGGGTCGCGGACGCGATGCTGGCCCAGGGCGTCATCTGAACCGCGGCCCCGAAGCCGACGAGGAGCAGGACGCACTCCCCATGGGGTGGGGCGGCCTGCCCTCGTCTGCTCGTCGCAGCGGACCGGGGTGGCGTCCGAAGCGGCCCGGGGTGCTGCCCGGGCCGTCGGCGGGTCAGCTCTCCCGCTCGTTGTAGGCGTCGGCGGCACGTTCGTTCAGGGCGCTTCCCCAGGTCTGGAAGCGGCCGCCGACCGCTCCCTTCGGCGGCTCGACCTCGGCGCCGCGACGCAGGCGCGGGCGTCCGGAGGGGGCCTGCGGCAGCAGACGCGCCACCACACTGTTCAGGCGTGTCGTCGCGGCGGGCGCCAGGCCGTGGGCCAGGTCGGCCGCACGGGCCAGGGGCGTCAGGACCAGCCGCGTACGGCGCCGGACGACGGCCTTGACGATGCGTTCGGCGGCGCGTTGCGCGTTCATCGAGACCAGCGGCGCACCCGCCACCGAGGAGAACCAGCCGAACTCCCTGCTGCGTGCGCCGCCGAACTCGGCCTGCAGATGCGACCCGGTCCGCATCAGGCCCGGATACACCGCGGTGACACTGACTCCGCTCGCGGCGGCTTCCGCGTGCAGCCCCTCGGCGAGAACACCCGCGGCGGCCTTGGCACCCGCGTAGGGCAGAAGATGCGGCACCCCCATCAGCCCGCCCACCGAGGAGATGACGGCAAGCCGCCCTCCCCGCTCGCTCTCCCGGAGATACGGAAGCGCCTCGAGGCAGGTGTGCACCGCTCCCATGTACATGGTGTCCATGGCGTCCCTGAACTCCTTGGCGCCGATGGCTTCCAGCGGTGCCACCTGGATGACGCCGGCGTTGGCGATGACGATGTCCGGTCCGCCACAGGTGTCATGGGCGGCCCGGAACATGGCGTGCACCGCCTCCTGGTCCCGCACGTCGCAGACCGAGGTGTGCACGGCGACATCGGGCCGGCGCTGGAGCAGCTTCTTCTGGGCGACCGCGAGTTCACCGGCGTCACGGGCGGCGAGGATCACCGTGCAGCCGCGGGCGGCCAGTTGGTCGGCCATCAGCAGTCCGAGCCCCCGCGACCCTCCGGTGACGAGCGCGGTCTGCCCGGCCAGGGATTCTTCCGTGGTCTGTGCCATGAGCGTGTGGTGCTCCCTTCCTCAGCTGGCGCGACACCGCGGCAGCGGTACCACGGCGGTCCGGACCGCACACTCGTGACGTGAGCGGCGTCTTGGTCGTCGCCGGGTTCCCCGGTCAGGACGCTTCGATTCCCGTGGCGCCGGGATCGTCCTTCTGGCGTGCGGGCCGGCGTGCGGGGCGTTACCCGTGTGCCCGCTGTTTCGCCCGGTGTGCCCAGGGAACTCGGGCTGGAGTTGAACGTGGACACGGCACAACCAATCTGGCGGCGCGGTCCTGATCCGGCGCCGCAAGGAGGCGTCATGGAGCTGTGGTGGCGGCAAGCCGCCTGCGTGGACGAAGACCCCGAGATGTTCTTCCCGGTCGGGACGTCGGGCCCCGCCGAGGAGGACCTGCTCGCCGCGAAGCGGGTGTGTCATCGCTGTCCGGTCCTGGACCGGTGCCGGAACTGGGCACTGGAGACGGGGCAGCCCTCGGGTGTGTGGGGCGGAATGGGAGAGGACGAGCGGTCGAGGCGGCGACGCAGGACGACAAGGGCCGCGGCCCGCAAGACCCCGGCCAGAACCTGACCCGCGGTCGGCGATGGCGGCAGCTCAAGGCACCGTCGCCCGGGCCCCTGCCGGTCAAGCCCTCGGCCCTGCGGTGCACCTTCTCCGACCGACCTCGTCCTTGTCCTTGTCAGCCACGACGGCCTCTCCTTCCGGGGAGCCCCTCTCACGGTTCTGCTGCGGAGCCCTGGGCCTTCAACCTAGGCGGGTCACGTGAACGTCGCCTGCTCAGCGGCGGCACCCGGCCGAGAGGCACCCCGCCGACACCCCCCACCACTCCCCGATCCAGGCCGACTGGTGCTACAGGTTGTGCACCGCGACGCGGGCGGTCGCGACGAAGGCCAGGAGGGACTGCCAGAAAGGGTCGTAGTACTGGTCGAACGATGCGAGGGCGTCGGGGTTGTCCGTGATCGCCTCGTCGAGTGCGCGATAAGGGGGCCTGGTCGCGAGCCTGAGTGTTTCCGCGGCCTCGGCGACGTCGTCCGGCCCTTCAAGGCTGATCACCCAAATGCAGTGGCGGAGTCGGCCATATCCCTCCCGAAGGCCGACCCGTATCTCCTTCAGCGCGGGCACCTGCTCGGCGCGGGTACCGCCGGCCGCGTGGATGTCGGACACCGCCCAGTACAACTCGGCCATCTTGTGCGCCTGTTCGATGAGGCGCACATAAGCGGCCCTTCGAACCTCACTCATGTGTACGGAGCGCTGTATCCGCTCAGCGGTGGCCGCCTGGATCTGCGCGGCCCTGGCGGTCCCTCTGCTGGTGACCCAGCTGGCCATGACTGCGGTGCCGGCGGTCAACGTGGAAATCCAGAGGGCAGAGTCGACCATGCCGGAGATCATCCCAGGCGCCGACGTACCGACCTAGATCGAAACCGGCCCCTGCCGACGCAGTCGTTCCTCCTCGCCCGCGACCACTGCCACGACGGTCGCGGCAGCCGAGCCGACGACGATGCCGTGGCTCAGCGGGCCGCCTACGCGTCCGTGTCCCGGTGGCTGGGGCTGTCTGTCGTCGATGTCGTTCCGTCGTCGGGATGGAGCGCGGCGACGTGGCGGGGGGACAACTCGGGTGGGGTCTCCCCCGCGGCCAGGTGCTCCAGGACCTCCGCGAGTTCCCCGCACGCACTCCTCACCGACCGTCGGGTGGCGCGTTGTTCCGCGACCATGGCGGACAACAAGAGCGCCGTCAGCGCGGTAGCGCCGTTGAACGCCTGGAGTTTGGTCATGACCTCGACGGCGGTCAGGCCCTGGAAGGCGCCCTGCTGCTCGTTGGCCTCGAAGGTCGTCAGGACGGACGCGAACAACGCGCACAGCATGCTCCCGGCCAGCTGGAAGCGCAACGCCACCCAGATGAGCAGCGGGAAGACGAGGAAGAGCAGACTCAGGTTGCCGAGCACTGCCAGGGGCACGACGATCACGGCCGCGAGGCCCAGGCACAGCATCTCCTTCCAGCGCCTCAGCCGCAGCGGCCCAGCGGCGCCCACCAGCACGAGCAGGAGCGGCGTGACGAGCAGGACACCCATCGCGTCGCCCACCCACCAGGCCAGCCACACCGACCAGAACTCCCCCGTTTCCAGCCCACCGGTCAGCACCTGAAGCCCGACCCCCGCGGTGGCACTGATCAGCATGGCGCCGAGCCCACCGAGGAAGACCAGGGCCAGGCCGTCACGCAGCCGCGAGATTCCGACCCGGAAACCGACCCGGCGCAGCATCAGGTAGGCGGAGAGCGGGCCGACGGTGTTGCCCGCCACGGTGACGAGCGTGGTGAGCTGAGGGGTGGTGAGGGACGCGATCACGAGGAAGGAACCCACGGCGATGCCGGGCCAGATCGACACGCCGTAGACGAGCAGTGCGGCGACGGCGACGCCGGTCGGCGGCCAAATGGGTGTGACGATCACTCCCTCGACGGTGAGCCGGCCGAGCAGGCCCAGGCGCCCTGCCACGTAGTAGCAGGCGGCCACGGCCAGTGTCTTGAGGACTACCTCCAGGGACAGCCGGAACCGCCGGAACCGCCGAGTCACCAACACAGGGCCATCAGACACCGAGTGGCCCACTTCGGCCATGTGAGGGCCCCTGTCCGGGTCCCGCCGCGCCGCGCCGCGTCGCGTCGCGTTCCGTGCCATGTCGTGTTCCTTGTCGTGCGCCCCTCCCGTCGCTTCGCGGCGCGGCGAGTAAACCGTCACCCTCGGCGATCCGACACCAGCACCGCTACAACGCCCCACCGTCATGGCCCACGACAAGCACGGCGGCGTCGTCCTCATGCCCCACCGTGTCCGCCAACCGCATCACACCGCCCACGAGAGCGTCGATGCCGAGACCGGCAGCGGTAGTGATCTCGGCGAGCCGCATCACCCGCCGCAGGCCCTCGTCAAGGCTCAATGACGGCCCTTCCACCACTCCGTCGGTCAGCAGCACGACGACACCGTCCGTGCTGAGCCGGTGGCACACCACGGGGTACTCGGCGCCTTCGAGCACGCCGAGCGGCGGCCCGCACTCTCCTTCGTCGACGCCGGACCGGCCGTCGGCCGTGGCCCAGATGTGGGGGATGTGGCCGGCCCGAGCGCACTCCAGGACGCCGGTGGCCGGATCGAGCCGCAGAAAGGTACAGGTGGCGAAGAGGTCCGCGCCCAGGGAGACCAGGAGGTCGTTGGTACGTGTGAGCAGCTCGCCCGGGTCGCCCGTGACGGAGGCCAGCGCGCGCAGTCCCACACGGACCTGCCCCATGAACGCGGCGGCCTGGATGTTGTGCCCCTGCACGTCTCCGATGGACAGCCCGATACGGCCGTCGGGCATGGTGAAGGCGTCGTACCAGTCTCCCCCGACGTTGAGCCCGTGGTTGGCGGGCATGTAGCCGACGGCCAGCCGGACACCCGGAGGCTCCGGAAGGTCGTGCGGGAGCATGCCGCGCTGCAGGGCCACCGCCAGCTCGACGCGGGAGCGCTGCATCTCCGCGAGCTCCCGGGCCCGGGCAGTCAGGGCCCCGAGCCTGGCAAGCAGCTCGTCGCCGTCGTCGGCCGCCTGCGTACGGAACATCGATCGCCCCGGTTCCGCGAGAGCACCTCGCGTCGGTTCAGCTGTCTTCCGCCTCGTGCACCACTGGCACAACCTCGCCATCAACTTTGCCCGGAGATGACGGCGCACGCACCCCGTCAGGCCTCCACCGGCGGCCCGAGCCGGTCGTGGGTACGGCAAAAAAAGACAAAGGCAAGGAGAGACCTCTCCTTGCCACTCTCAACATATAGCCCAGTGGGGGGCTTGCCACAAGGCCCCGGCCACGGCGCAGAATCATCCGCCGACGCCACCACCTGCGGAGATGAGGGCACGACGTGCGTGTGCTGTTGTCGACCGCGCGGCGGCGTGGTGACGTCGAACCGGTGCCATCCCAGTACAACGCAGCGCGGCTGCCCCGGAGGTAACGCAGTGACTGAGCAGTACGTGTTGGATCTGCAGGAGGTCGACGAGACGCAGGTCGCGGTCGTCGGCGGCAAGGGTGCTCAGCTGGGCGGACTGTCACGCATCGAAGGCATCCGAGTGCCGCGTGGCTTCTGCGTGACGACGGACGCCTTCCGGCAGGTCATGGCGGAAGTACCGTCGCTCGACGAGCGGCTCGACCAACTGGCGGGCGGGAACCCCGACGACCGCGAAGAGATTCGTACGCTCAGCGCGCAGATCCGTCGGGCCATCGAGGAGACTCCCCTCCCGGCCGGACTCACGGCGGCGATCACCCAGGCGGTCACCCGTCTCGGCGAGCAGGCCGCCTACGCCGTCCGGTCCAGCGCGACGGCGGAGGACCTGCCCACGGCCTCCTTCGCCGGCCAGCAGGACACGTATCTGAACGTCGTGGGTCCGGCGGCGATCCTCCGGCACATCAGCCGGTGCTGGGCCTCGCTGTTCACCGAGCGAGCCGTCACCTACCGCCGCCGCAACGGCATCGACCACCGCACGGTCCAGATGGCCGTGGTCGTGCAGCGGATGGTCTTCCCCCGTGCGGCCGGGATCCTGTTCACGGCCGACCCGGTGACGGGCGACCGGAAGGTCGCCACGGTCGACGCGGGCTTCGGACTCGGCGAAGCCCTGGTCTCCGGCCTGGTGAACCCCGACACCTTCAAGGTGCGCCACGGCGAAGTCGTGGCAAGGACGATCGCCGCCAAGCAACGTGCCGTGCAGGCCCTGCCCACCGGCGGCACGCAAGAGGTGCCGGTCGACGCACGGCGGCAGGAACAGCCGGCACTGACGGACGGCCAAGCCGTGGAACTCGTGCGGCTCGGGCGGCGGATCGAAGCGCATTTCGGCCGCCCCCAGGACATCGAATGGTGTCTGGCCGATGACAGTGATGGTGATGGTGACGACGAGGGCTTCCAGATCGTTCAGAGCCGGCCGATCACCACCCTCTTTCCCCTCCCGGAGGCCGACGACCAGGACAATCACGTCTACGTCTCCGTCGGCCACCAGCAGATGATGACCGACGCCATGAAGCCCCTCGGGTACTCCATGTGGCAGCTGACGGCCATGGCGCCGATGCTCGAGGCAGGCGGCAGGCTGTTCGTCGACGTCACCCGGCGCCTGGCTTCGCCCGCGAGCCGCGCCATGCTCCTGGACCTCATGGGCAAGGGCGATCCGCTGGTCAGGGACGCTCTGGAGACCGTCATCGACCGCGAGGACTTCGTCCCGTCACTTGCGGAGACGGTCCCCGGCGGGCCGCCGCGGAGCGCTGCGCCCGCCGCCCCGATCGCGACCGACCCGTCCATCGTCGCCGAGCTGATCGAACGCAGCGAGGCGTCCGTTGCCGCCCTGCGGCGCGACATCCGGACGAAGACCGGACCGGCTCTGTTCGACTTCCTCCTGGAGGCCTTCGAGGAACACAAGCGAGTCCTCGGTGACCCCGTGAGCATGCAGGCGATCATGGCGGGGATGGAGGCCACGTGGTGGCTCAACGACAAGCTGCAGGAGTGGCTGGGCGAGAAGAACGCGGCCGACACCCTCACGCTGTCCGCCCCCGACAACATCACCTCGGAGATGGGACTGGCACTGCTCGACGTCGCGGACGTGATTCGCCCGCACCCGAAGGTGGTCGCTTTCCTGCAGGGTGCCCAGGAGGAGGGCTTCCCGAACGAGGGCTTCCTGGACGAGCTGCCGGAGCTCGCGGGCGGAACCGAGGCCCGCGACGCCATCCAGGCCTACCTCGACCGGTACGGCATGCGCTGCGTCGGCGAGATCGACATCACCAGGCCACGTTGGAGCGAACGCCCCACCACGCTCGTGCCCGTGATCCTCGACAACGTCAGGAACTTCGAACCGGGAGCCGCAGAGCGGCGCTTCGAGCAAGGGCGGCAGAGGGCGCAGCAGAAGGAACAGGAAGTGCTCTCACGCTTGCGGGCCCTGCCGGACGGGGCCCGGAAGGCCGACGAGGCCAAGGGGATGATCGACCGGGTCAGAACCTTCATCGGGTACCGGGAGTACCCCAAGTACGGCATCATCTGCCGCTACTTCGTCTACAAGACTGCCCTTCTCGACGAGGCGGAACGCCTCGTGCGGGCAGGCGTGCTTCCCGAGCGGGAGGACATCTTCTACCTCACGTTCCAGGAACTCCGCGAGGTCGTGCGCTCGAACGAGCTGGATGACCAGCTCATCCTGCAGCGCAAAGACGCGTTCCGGTCGTACCGGACCCTCACCCCGCCCCGGGTGCTCACGTCGGACGGCGAAGCCCTCACCGGGGCCTACCGGCGCGACGACGTGCCGGCCGGCGCCCTGATCGGCCTGCCCGTTTCCGCAGGGTCCGTCGAGGGACGGGCCCGCGTCATCCTCGACATGTCGCAGGCCGATCTCGACGCGGGGGACATCCTGGTGACGTCCTTCACGGACCCCAGTTGGTCCCCGTTGTTCGTCGGCATCGGGGGCCTGGTGACGGAGGTCGGCGGCCTGATGACCCATGGCGCGGTGATCGCCCGTGAGTACGGGTTGCCGGCTGTCGTGGGCGTGGAGCAGGCCACCCGCCTGATCCGTGACGGTCAGCGTATCCGCGTCCACGGGGCCGAGGGGTACGTCGAGATCCTGCCTTGACCGGGCCCACCGGACCGATGAGGGTCGGTTCAGGGTCCGTGCCGCATCCTCACGCGCCAGGCCGGGCGCCTGTCTCGTGAGGATGCGTCGGATACGAATCGAGGCCCCGCACCCCGGTGAGCCCATGTCCGCTGTGGGGAGGCCGCGTTCGGGCGCGTGAGACGCGGGACACCAGGTATCCGGCCAGGGCGGCGGCGAGGCCGGCCAGCCCGGCCGCCACGAAGCCGCCGCCCGGCACGGAGGCGTCGATCGCGACCCCGACAATCGGGGTTCCCAGTGCGAAACCCGCGCTGAGCGCCGAGGATTGCAGGCCCGTCGCCTCACCACGTACTCCGGAGGGCGCGAGTCGCATCACCGCGTCGGCCACCGTGGAGAGAGTCGGCGCGACGAGCAGGCCCGAAAGGGCAACGGCCACGCACAACCAGGGCCAATCGTGGGCCAGCCCGGCGGGGATGGTCGCAAGGCCGAGCAGACCGAGCAGCAGCCAGGTCGGCAGCTGCCGGGACAGCACGCCGTACACCAGCCCGCCGACGACGGAGGCCGCGCCGTACGTCGCCACCACCACGGCAGCCCAGGAGACCTGGCCGGTTTCCTTGAGGGTGGCGACGATGGCCAGATCAGTACCGCTGAGCAGCATCGTGGTGCCGAACGCCATCATGAGCATGGCGATCATGCCCGGGCCGAGCCACTCCCGGCGACGGGGTCGTCGGGCCGCTCCGGCGCCCGCCTCGTCCTTGGTGCGCAGCGGCGGGTCGAGAAGGGCGATGCCCGCTCCCCCCACCACGATCGCGGCACCGACGCCCCAGGCCACCACTCCAGGGGGCACCTTCGCCGCGCAAAGGATCACGATCGGCGGGCCCACGATGTACGCCAGTTCGCCTTGCACCGATTCCAGCGCGAAGGCGGGGCGGCGCTGTTCCGCCGTCGTCATCGCGGCGATCGCCTGCCTGGTCACCGGCTGGGCCGGCACCATCAGCAGACCCGCCGCGAAGGCGGCGCCCAGCAGGGCCCCGTACGGCAGGATGGGCACACTGAGCCAGAACACGACCTGCGCCACGACGGTCGCCAGCAGCACCGCACGCAGGCCCCGCCGGTCGATCATGCGGCCGAGCAGCGGCCCGCCGAGCGCCAGTCCGGTGGTCAACGCCGCCGCGACACCACCGGCTGCCGCGTAACTCATGTCCAGGCCCAGCACGACGTACATCGTCAGCGCCATCACGTCGGCGGTGATCGCGGCCCGCGCGAGCAGTGAGATGCCCAGCAGCGGTGCCATCCCCGGCACGGCGAGTATCTGTCGGTATCCGGTCACCCGTGTGACGCTAAATCCTGCGTCACGACATAGGTAGTGGTTATTTTGCTGGGGCTGCCATCATAATTATTTATGGCCAGAGACCTTGAGACCGCGTTGCTGCGGTCATTCGTGACCGTCGTCCGAGCCGGCAGCATCAGCCGCGCGGCGACCACGCTCGGCAAGACCCAGCCGGGGCTCAGCCAGCAGGTCCGCAAGCTCGAGAGTGCCGTCGGCCGCCCGCTGCTCTACCGATCGCCCTCCGGTGTCTCCCTGACCCGTGCGGGCGAGGAGCTCCTGCCGTACGCCGAACGCATCCTCTCGCTCAGCGCACAGGCGCTCACCGAGACCGGGCGCGCGCTGACCGGCCGCTGCGGCGTCGGGCTGCTCGAAGACCTCGCCGCGGCCCAGCTTCCACAAGCTCTCGCCGACATCGCCCGACTGCACCCCGGTGCGACGCTGGAGGTGTTGAGTTGTTCCACCGCCGAGATGCGGGAGGCCTATGAAGCGGGCCGCGTGCAACTCGTGCTGGACGAGGTGCCGGTGGTTCCCGCGCCGCCACGCTGGACGGTACGCCGCCCGCTGGTCTGGGCGATCGGCGACGGCGTGGACGTGACCGCCGACCCCCTGCCCGTGGTGCTGTTCTCGGGTACGTGCACCTGGCGTGCGTCGGTGCTCAAGTCCCTGGAACTGGCCGACAGGCGCTGGCGGGTGGCGTTCGAAAGCAACAGTCTGGTCGGCGTACTGGCCGCGGTGCGGGCCGGGCTCGGCGTCGCCGCACTCATGCCCACGAACCTCGAACCGGGCATGGTCGGCCACGACGCGAGCGCCCTGCCCACCCTGCCGGACGTCGAACTCGGCCTCGCACGGCACCCACGGACCGAGGGTGATCCACTGATCGACGCAGTGGAGACGGCTCTACGACGCACGCTCTGAGCCTGGGAGGCGTCAGCGAACGCGGCGGATACGGATCGGACCGCGGGCCTTTTCCGGGTCGATGGGCCGGCCGCCCTGGGTGATCTCCACCTCGCCGGCCGTCACCAGACGCCGGGCCGCGCGGCGGGCCGGTTCCATGAGCGCGCGCCAGCCGTCGTCGTCCCCTTCGTACACCGCCCGCGCGGCGTCGGACGGGCAGATGGTCGCCTCTGCCGCCCGCTCGTCGAGCAACTCCACGATGGCTCGCTCCAAGCGCCGCTCGGTCCGCCGTTCCATGTCGGTCACGGCGCCAGTGTGGCACCGCCGACGACGAAATCCGGTGCATCACCACCGCCACCGCCACCGCCACCAGCGCAGCACGCTGGTCGCGCCACCCTCAGGGACACACCCTCGCCACCAGAGCCGCCAGCGCCTCCCCCAGCGGCAGTTCGACGCGCTGGGTCGCCCAGCGGTCGCCTCGGGTCGGGCCCTGGTTGACGATCAGGACCGGCGTGTCCGACTCCGCCGCCTGGCGCACGAAACGCAGGCCGGACATGACGGTGAGGGAGGAACCGAGTACGAGCAGGGCGGCAGCCTCATCGACCAGGCGGCGACAGGCCGCGACCCGATCCGGGGGGACGTTCTCACCGAAGAAGACGACGTCCGGCTTCAGCACCCCGTCGCCGCAGGCCGCACACGCCACCACCCGGAATTCACGCACCGCCTCATCCGGCAGTTCCACGTCGCCGTCCGGGTTGACCCGCGCGGCACGATAGCGCTCGGCGGCGGCCTCGAACCCCGGATTCGCCTCCCTCAGCCGCTGGTCGAGCTCCACTCGGGTGCTGCCTCGCCCGCAGGTCAGGCAGACCACCCGGCTCAGGCTTCCGTGGAGCTCGATGACGTTCCGGGCCCCGGCCGCCTGCTGCAGCCCGTCGACGTTCTGTGTGATCACACCGGTGACGAAGCCCGCCTCGGCCAGCGCGGTCACGGCCCGATGACCGGCGTTGGGGCGGGCCCGCGTCATCGCCCGCCATCCCAGCTGACTGCGTGCCCAGTACCGCCGTCGCGCCTGCTCGGCGCCGATGAACTCCTGATACGTCATGGGCGTGTGCCGGCGCAGGGAACCGTTCTCGCCGCGGTAGTCCGGGATGCCCGACTCCGTGGACAGCCCCGCACCGCTCAGTACCACGACCTTGCCCGCGCGCACCGCCTCGACGACAGCGGTGAGGTCGCGCGAGGCCGGGAGCAGACCGCCGGTGGGCTCCCAGGTCAACGTGGGTCGCATCCGCATGCATGCCAGCTTACGTTCTTGGCGCGTGGACGCCGCGGTCACGCCGACCGGAGAGGGTCGGAGGCGGACGGGGGAGGTCGGGGCAGGTCGGAGGCGGACGGAGAAGGTCGGGGCAGGTCGGCGGGAGTCGGACCTCCCGCCGGTCAGGCCCACACTCACACCGGAGCCGGAAGGTCCATCAGCGCGAGCTTGGCCGGGTCGACCACCGCCGTCATCTCGGTGATCCGGCCGTCGACGACGGTGAACGCGAGGACCGACAGCGGCGTGCCGTCCTCGTGCCAGGAGATGACCCCGGGCAAACCGTTGACGATCGCCGCGTGCCCCGCTGTCGCCGCGCCCGCGGCCAGTTTCGCGCCCGCGGCGACCTTGGAGGCGCCGAGGACGACGGCGGCGCCGTCCGGTGTGTCGACGGTCAGTCGCACGTCGGGGTCGAGCAGTCTCAGCAGCTCCTCGAACTCACCGAGCCGAGCCGCTGCCAAGAACGCCCGGACCGCCTCACGTTGCCCTGGCTCAATGCCTGTCGGCCGCTCGGTCGACCGCACCTTTCTGCGGGCGCGGCTGGCGAGCATCTTCGTGGCGTCGGTCGACTTGCCGAGGATCTGGCCGATCTCGTCGAAGGGGACCGCGAACAGGTCGTGCAGCACGAATGCCAACCGTTCGTTCGGCCGGAGCGACTCGAGTACGACGAGGAGCGCGAGCCCGACCGAGTCCGCGAGCACCGCGTCCTCCTCGGGGACCACACCGTCGTCGAGCGTCACCACGAGTTCGGGGATCTGGTCGCCGTAGGGCGCCTCGGGGCGGGACCGGCGCGATCGCAGGACGTCCAGGCTGATCCGGCCGACCACCGTCGTCAGCCATCCGGCGAGGTTGTCGATGGCCATCGCATCCTGGCGGGAGAGCCGCAGCCATGCCTCCTGGACGGCGTCCTCGGCGTCGGCGTGCGATCCGAGCATGCGGTGGGCGACCGCGCGCAGCCGGTCCCGCTGGGATTCGAACGCCGCGGCCATCGGGTCCGTCGGGCTGGTCTGCCGCATGTTGTTACCTTCCTGAGAGCTGCTCCGTCGTAGGTGATGACGGGCCCGAACGGGCGTAGGTAACCGATGAAGGAGCAGACCGATGGAAGCACGCTTGAAGAGCGCGGTAAGTCCTGACCTGATCACCGCGATCCAGCACCTCCACAAGGTGATTGCCGCGGGAGGCGTCGACCAGCACCTGCTGACGCTGGTCCACCTGCGCGCCAGCCAGATCAACGGCTGCGCGCCGTGCGTCTACGCCAGCGTCACCGGAGCGAAGAAGGCCGGTGAGACGGATGATCGGCTGCACCACGTGGTCGCGTGGCGCGAGACTCCCTTCTACACCGATCAGGAGCGGGCGGCACTCGAGCTGACCGAGGCCGCCACCCGCCTCCAGGACGGCGCGCCCGGCGTCTCCGACGAGATCTGGGACGCCGCCGCCGAACACTTCAGCCAGGAGCAACTGGGCGCGATCACCATGGAGATCGCGCTGACCAATTTCTTCAACCGAATCAACCGCACGACCCGGGAGCAGGCCGGCAAGACCTGGTGAGCGGCGCGGGGCGTCATCTTTGGCCCTCGGCCAAGCCCCAAGGGATGACGCCCTGCCACCCGGCACCACCGGTGGCGAACGCCGCGCGCACGGCGTTCTGCGGAGGGGCTGCTAGAAACAGCGTCATGACCTACCGTTTCGTCGCGCGTGAAGCCGGCGCAGAGATAGACCCGGACGGCTACTTCATCGAGGCCGGCATCTCGGACCGCGATGGTTTCGTCATGCTGTTCCAGTGCGGCGGCGAGGAGCCCGATGAGCAGGATGTGTCCCTGGGCATGGACACGCACTGTCTGGTCACGGCGGACCAAGGCACGGCATACGGATGTGTGCGTGCGGTTGAGCTGACCGACGACGTTCTTCGTGTGTCTCTGGACCCGGACTCGCTGCCGGCGTTGAAGCTGAGTGACTGCGAGATCGAAGCAGTCATCGAGACCCCCGCCGAAGACATCGCACAGTTCCGCGAGGTCCTTGCGAGGGTTCTCGCCTACGGCCGTGCGGACGCACGGCCGCTGCGGGTCGCTGTCTGACGGGACATGTGCCCCTCTGCCCAGCCCTCCGGATCACCCTTCCAGTACGTGCACTTTCGGGAGGGAGCGGTGGCGGTGGTGTGCCTCTGCGATGGCCTCCAGCGCGGGGCGGTCCAGCGCGCGATAGGCGAGCACGAGGAGTTCGTTCGCGAGGGCCTCGCGGTCCGGGTCGCCCGCCGACGCCCAGTGCAGGTCGCGGCCCAGGAGCAGCGCCTCCGTGGGATCGCCCTGCGCGCAGCGGCGGCGGGCGTCCTCCACGTTGGCCCGCAAGGCGGCGGCATCGTCGAACAGGGCGTACATGTAGGTCGCGAACTTGTACTCATCGGCGCCTCGGTGCCCGGGACGGTCGAGGGTGGAGGCGCCTGAAGCGAGCCCGCCCGCACCGTCCAGCGTGGTGACCCGGTCCGGGTCCACGGGTCCGGCGGACCTGTCGTACTTCGTGGAGTAGGCGAGTCCCGCTTCGGGCCGGTCCCCGGTCTCCACGGCGGTCAACGCATCGCGCAGCAGGGTTAGGTGATCGAGCCTCACGTGCGCCTCTTCGTCCCGTACGTCGTCCTCGAGGTCACGCCAGACTCGTTCGAGGACAGCGCGTACCGCCTCCAGCGGTGTGCTCGCGGTGGTGTCGATTCCGCCGCCGTCGTTGTTGTAGTAGGAGGCAACCGTGCTGCAGGTACGGCCGTCGTCGAACCACAGCCCGTAGTGCAGACCGTCCGTACCCCCGTGCATGAAGGTCAGGAACTCGGGCGGGTCCCGGTAGTAGCGGCCGAGCACGCGTACGTCGATGCCCTCAGCCGGCATCCGGTCAGGGTCGGCGAACAGATCCATGACGCCGAACGGGCTGACCCCCATGTCCGCCAGCGCACGCTCTTCGGCCGGGCCGAGTGACTCGAGGAACCGCCAGAACCGGAAGATGGACTCAGGCAGTTCGAGCCCCCAGTCCCGCAGGACGCGCGCTTCGATGGCGGATCGTGCCGGTGGGTTCTGCGAGTTGCCGCTCATCGAAAGGTCCCCCGAGTTGTGGTGTACGTACGCCGAGCCGTTACGACGAAGGGCGAGGCTATCGAAGCCCCTAGATGGAACGGAGGGGTGGTCCACCGGTCGCACCACGGCAGCCGCGGAAGCGGCACACGTTCATTCTGCGATGCCGGCGTCGCACCTTGGCCGGGTCGCACCGGGCAGCCCCAGAGCGGCCAGGAGGGCTGCGGAAAGTTCCTCCGCGAAGAGAGCCGACCCGGCGAGCGTGTGTCGGACGGCTATCTCATCGGCGGTCAGTCCGGCAGCGGTCGACCAGGCAAGTGCGCCGGCCACCGCGGGTTCCACGGGGAATTGCTCAAGAGGTATCTCGTAGCTCTCCGCCAGCTCGCGGTTGAGCAGGCCCTCCCAACTGCTGCCTTCCGGCGTGACGGCTTCGACGAACCCCAGGTCGCTGTCCACGAAGGACACCATGACCGCCGGTGTCCCCGTCCTCCGTACAAGGGTCGTCAGGCTACGCTGCCCCGCGTCGGCGAATTCCGTGACGCCCCAGCCCTCCGCCAGCACCTGCGTGTCCTCGATGCCGGTAAAACCAGCAGCCCGCATCAGCTGGTGCAGTTCACCCGTGGAACACCGGGTCGCCAAAGATCCGCCTGAGTTTCCCATGGCTCGCAAGCTAGCGGACGCCTCTGACAAACAGGGTCGGGGAGCGGCAGCCGTTGATCACGGCGCGCACAGATCCATGCGCGCATGGAATTGGCGCGCATGGATCCGGCGCGGTTGGGCACCCGGCGAAGGTTGGAAGGGGAGGGCTGTTACGCCTGGGGAGGTCGAAGGGTCTCCCCTTCCACCACGACGCGCGCAACCGCGCTCGCGTCGGTCACCGAGTCACCAGGTTCACCACCTGATCCCGGCCGCCACCGGCAAGTGGTCGCTGCCCGTTTCCGGCAACACCCACGCACTCGCCGGCTCCACACCCCGGACCAGGATCTGATCGATCCGCGCCACCGGGAAGGACGCAGGCCAGCTGAAGCCGAGGCCGTCACCGGCTTCGTCCTGCGCCGAGCGCAGCTGCGAGGTGATGCCGGCCAGCGCGCGCTCGTCGGTGGTGCCGTTCAGGTCGCCGAGCAGCACCACCCGCTTGTTCCGCTCGCTGGCGACGGCCTCCGCGAGCGCCTTCGCGCCGCGATCCCGGTGGTCCGTCATGAAGCCTTCGCCGGCCACCACGCGTACGGAGCCCAGGTGGGCCACGTACACCGCCAGCGGGCCCCGCTCCGTGGCCACCGTGGTGCGCAGCGCCCGGTTGTAGGCCATCTTGACGTCGGCCGGCTTGGTGTCCGCCAGCGGCCCGTAGTCCATCTCCGTGTCGACAGGCCGGGTGTCTGACAGCGGCAGCTTGCTCCACAACCCGACCGTGCCCTTCACCGTGTGGTACGGATATGTCTTCGCCAGGCCTGTCTCGTACAGCGGCTTCGCCTGGGCGCTGATCTCCTCCAGGGCCAGGACGTCCGCCTCGGAGGCGGCGAGGGCGCGGGCGGTCCCGACCGGATCGGAGTTGTCGGCGCCGACGTTGTGGCTGGCCACGGTGAGGTCGCTGCCGGAGTGGGACTTGTCGGTGAGCAGCCCGCCGAAGAGGTTCAGCCACACCGTGACCGGCATCAGCAGCGCGACCACCGCGGAGGCGGAGCGACGCCACAGCGCCCCGGTCAGCAGCACCGGCACAGGCAGGCCGAACCATGGCAGGAAGGTCTCCACCAGGCTGCCGAGGCCCCCGTAGTCCGTGATCTGTGCGTGCAGCAGCAGGAACAGGCCCAGCAGCAAGGCAAGGGCAGTCAGCACCGGGCCGCGCTTCCAGGGCTCCGGCCGGGAGGCGGCGCGGGCCGTCCGGCGGATGCGGGCGCGCCAGGTACCGGAGGGGACGCCCCGGCCGTCGGCGCCGCCCTGTCCGCCCCGCCCGCTCCGTACTTCCTGAGTGCCCTGACCGGTCTCCTCCGCCGTGTCGGCACGCACCATGATCTCTTCTCGCTCGCTCACGCTCACCGCTGCATCCTCGGGTCCTCGGTGGGGTCGGCATACGTACGCGGGCAGCCTTGGTCGGCTGCTTCGGGGCGTAGTTCGTAGTGCCATGGTTCGTTCTCGTAGATCCGGCACAGCCCGTACTCGGCGCCGTGTCCGGCAAGCCACTTTGTGGCGTCGGAGTGGCCGAGGTCGGCCGCGTCCCCTGACACGTGGGGGGATGTCGCCGCGGTGGCCACCCATCGGGCGGCCTCGTCCTTCGACCCGTATTCGGCTACCGCCTCGCGAAGAAGCTGATTCTGGTAATCCGCCGAACGCCAGCCGCTGTTGACGTAGATCTCGACTCCGTCGTCCGCCGCATCCGTCGCGGCCCGGCGCAGAGCCTTGAGCAGCTCCGGATCGAGACCGGACAGGGCCGGAGTCGCGTCATCGAAGACGGTCACGCCCTCGGTGACCACGCCGTCCTCCTCGCCGAGCGCATCACGGTGATCGCTGCCGAGCGAATTCAGGGGTGATGCGGCCGAGGAGGACGAGCGCTCGAGTAATCGCCCGCCGAGGGCTGCGGTGATCCCGGCTATGACAACTGTCAGGCCCAGCAGGCAGATCAGGCCGACGGCAAGGCGTCGGCACATCCGTCGGGGCATTGTCCGTGCTGATGGTGGGATGCGAGTCATGCCGCCAGTCAAGGCAGCAGGGTGTTGCCGGTACGTATGCGGTTTTCGATACGCCGACGATATGCACCCGCTCGTAGCATCGAGAGCATGCGCGTGGTGATGTTCGTGACGCCGGTGCGGCCCACCTTCTTCAGGTCCGTCACCCCGGCGATGCCGCCGATGATGGTCAGGAACACGATCGGCCCGATCAGCATCTTCATGGCCGTGATGAACGTCGTGCCGATCGGTTCCATCGACGTGGCCAGGTCATGCCCCCTATAGGCAGTGCCTATAGAGGGGCGTATGAGAATGCGCCAACGGGTCGTCAGGTCTGCTGATGCATCAATGCCCGCCGGTCCAGCGTCGCCAGGGTGGTGTTCACGGCGACCACGACGGCGAAGGCGGTGGCCCACCCGTGTCGGCCCATGGCGTACCACGCGACGGCCGCGGCTCCGAACACCAGCGTTTTCACCGCCAGAACGCCCGCCAACGGCACCGGTATCCGGGCCTTCGGCGCGGCGAACAGACCCCACAGCGTGGCGGCCGCCGCAGGTAGAGCGACCGCGAGGAGGATCCGCAGGGCCAGGGCTTCCACGCTCTGCCACCCCCACCAGGCCAGGACGACCAGCGCCACGACTTCCAGGAGGAAGGCCAGCCCCTCGTTGAGCACGTGCACGGGCGCAGGAAGCTTCATCGTGGGTCATCCTCCGTCACGAGCGCGGGCCCGCCAAGCGAACAGGGTCCGCAACAGAGCCGCATTGAAGCACGCCTGCCCTGGCGGCCGCGGCCTGATCACGCTGCGGCCGGCGGGGCCCGAGTGGCGCGCGGTGTTCGGGGGTAGAGCGCGATAGATCGGCGAAACGACACGCAAGCGGCCGGTCACCTTGGCGCCGCTGGGGGCAGCACCAGCGGCGGCATGTCATGTAACGGACAATCGCACACCCTCGTGGTGTGCCAGAAGAAGGGCGTCGACGCCACCATGAACACATCCGCCTTACAGGGCTCCCTCCGGGCGGGCCTCGCGCTCTGCGCGGCGCTGACGTCGACCGTGCTGTGCGCGACGGCGAGCACGGCCGCGCCCCGGGACGCGAGCGGCAGTCCGGCGACGCCCTCCGCCGCCCGCGTGGCACCACAACGCCCCTGCCCCGTCGTGTACTTCGACTTGGGCGAGACCCTCGTGCACACCGCCGACGACGGCAGCACCAGCTATCAGCCCGGGGCGGCCTCCTATCTGCGGGCACTGCGCGAACGCCACATCAGGATCGGCCTGATCACCAACGTTCCGCCCTCCTGGGGCACGACCGACGCCGAGCGCGCCGCCAGGCTGAAGAAGGAGGTCGACGCCACGTGGCGGGGCTCCGCGCCCTTCGCCTGGGAGGACTTCGGCGACCGCGTCCTCACTCCCCGCACGGAGGCGGAACGCAAGCCGGCTCCCGTGCTCTGGCAGCGCGCGAAGACCTCATCGGGCCACTGCCGGGTCGTCTATCAGGCCGAGACGGCCGAGGAGGTCGATGTCGCTGCCTCGCTCGGTTACGTGCCGTACCAGGTCGGCCGTCCTCACCGGCCCGCGTACCTCCCCGTCGGGCTGATCGAACTCCTCGGCCACCGGCCCCGCTGATCGCGGGCTGCGTGCTACTCGTCGCCCCGCCGCCCCCGGCGTACGCCTCCGGACGCGCCGGGGGCAGTGCGGGCCGATGGGTCGCCCCTGTTCGCCACCGCCGTGTCCGGGGGCCCTGACCGCTTCACCACCCCGCTGCGCAACAGGAGTTGGAAGGCTCCGAGCAACACCGCCGTCGCCAGTGCGCTGTGCCACAGCAGGGCGTCCAGGTGCCCCGCCGAGAGGTAGGCGCCCGCGGCGACCGCCGCCAGGGCGCACACCGCGCGGTCCACGATGCTCTCGACCGACAGCAGCGTGGCGCGCGGGGCGTGCGCGGGCACCGCGTCGTTCACCAGCTTGCGCTGCACCGGGTACGCGAAGCCGGTCGCGGCGGCGAACAGGCAGAGCAGCGCGACCACCGCCCACGGCCCGCCGAGCGTCATGGCCGCCAGGGTGCCCGCGAGCACGAGGCTGAGGACGGAGACCCAGGCGACCGGTGTGAGGCGTCGGCTCAGCCACTGGGGTCGGGCCGAGGCCACCGCTTCGGCGACCGTCATCGCCGCAAGCACTCCCCCGTGTGAGGCCTCCGCGATGCCGTGGTCGAGCAGGATCGGCTGGAACAGATTGACCTGGCAGATACGGGACAGCGTGAACACCGCCACGCCCTGCACCATCACCAGGGCCAGCCACCGCGAGGAGGCGACGCAGCGCAGCGCGGAGCCCGCGTCCCGCAGGAACGCCCCGCCCCTGCGCCCTCCGCGAGATCGGTCGGCCGGCTTCTCCCTGCCCTCCCCCTCCCCCGCTCCCGCCAGGCGAGGCAGGGCGATCGCACAGGCGAGGGAGCCCGCCGCGCTGGCGGCACTGAGCACGTACGGCGCCGCGTGGGCGACGGACATCAACGGTCCGACCAGCGGCCAGCACCCGACCTTGGCCGCGAGACCCAAAGCCCGCGCGGTGCCCTCCGCCTTCAGGTAGTGCTCGTCGCAGCCTTCGGCGCGCAGCCCGTCGTACAGATAGGCGCTTGCCGCTCCCGAGGTGAGCGAGCGGCCCGCGGCGATGGCGAGGAAGTGGACGAGGAAACCCGTGTACGTGGCGCTGAGGACCGGAGCAAGGTTCGCCGCCGTCATCACCACGGCCCCGGCCCGCAGGCAGTTGCGGGTGCCGATCCGGTCGGCGATGAGGCCGGTCGGGATCTCGAACAGGCAGAAGGCCACGTAGTAGATGCTCTGGATGCCGAAGATCTGCGCGTCCGTCAGACCGGCGGCCTTCTGGTAGGCGTAGAAGACGGGCATCCACCACAGCAGGTTGAACAGCAGCTGGAAGCCGTAGTTGAGCCGGATGATGCGGCGGGCGGTGTCCGTCAGACCGGTGCTGCCCGTCCTGCTGGAGGGCGCCTTCACAGCGCGTAGGGGCGGATCTGGACCAGCCGGAAATCGCCCCGCTCGGTCATCAGCCACTCGATGTCCAGCGGCTTGTCCACGTCGGAGCCGCCGAACGGCGAGCCGCTGAAGTGGGACTGGAGGAGCCGTCCGGTCAGTGACAGGTCGGCCAGGCGGGCGCGGGTGGCCGCGGGCAGAGGGTCGCCCCAGGAGCCCAGGGCGACGGTGCGGCCGCCTCCCTCCACCGTGTTGTAGAGGTATTGCTGCGGCAGGACGGAGCCGTCGACCACCTGGTCCGGGGAGCCGGGCGAGCAGTTGAGGTAGACGTTGCGGAAGTCCTCACGGCGGGTCGGGTCGCAGGTCACCAGGACGCCGCCGAGGGAGGCGGGCTCGTACTCCTGGATGATCACGCCCATGTAGGTGTCGTCCAGGGAGATGCCGACCTGGTGGCGCAGTCGCACGCTGCGGGGCGACACCAGCGAGGCCCACACCTGACGTACGGCGTCCAGGAGTTCGCTGGTGGAGTGGACGGTGGTGACCGAGTCGTAGACGCCTGCCGCGGAGAAGCCCGGCAGGTCCTCGGCGTTGGACGAGGAGCGCACCACCAGGCGTCGGCGTGCGGCCGCGCCGGCGGGGAGGGCCTGGTCGATCTGCCGGGTGACGGACTCGGGGACGGGCGTGTTGCGGATCAGGTGCTGGATTTGCAGGCAGAGCGAGTCCAGGACGTCGGTGGCGTCGAGTTCGAGGGCCATCTTGAGCTTGCCGATGCCCTGTTGGAGGGCGGGCGATGAGGCCAGGAAATGCTGCTGGAGCGCGAAGGGGAGCGCGACTCCTTCCGGGGCGTCGACCGTGGTGGCCACGAAGTCGGCTGCTGCGGCGCGTAGTTCGGCCGTGGAAGGCGCCTTGAGGCCGAGCCGTGTGCCGAGGTGCGTGTAGAGGCTTTCGCGCGGCGGGCGGGGCCGGCCGTAGAAGGCGATCAGGTCGGCCGTGCGGCTGTCGAGTACGTGGTGCAGTTCGCCGAGGTTGGCCGCTTTGGTGCCGTACCGGTCGCGGTCCGCGCTGCGGAGCCGGTGCAGGGCCAGCACGGGGGCGTCTTCGAGCAGGGGCGGCTGGAGGCGTATGCGCTGCTGGTGCCAGGCCGGAGCCCGCAGGGCCGGCTCGTCATCCAGCCGCTGCAGCAGGATCTCGTCCTCGCGCACGCGGTAGCGGATCCACGCGCCGTCCAGTTGGTCCCGGTCGACGAGCTGGTGCAGGTCGCGCACGATGGCGTTGGGTATGCCCCAGCCGGAGGCGAGGACGTTGGTGTGCGAAAGCGGCGTGATCGGGGCGGTGTTGAGGAACCCCGCCACCCGGGGCACGTCGTCCGGCAGGCAGGGCATGGCCACGATGTCCGCCCAGCCGAGATCTGCCTCCGCCGCCGCGTACTCCTCGTGCGTGCGGAAGTACCGCAGTCGCCCGGTGGCCTCGCCGGGGTTCAGCGGTGTGCGGGTGCGGGAGCCGAAGAGCTCGTGGCTCAGGATGCGGGGCACGCGCAGTTCGCTGATCGCCGCCAGTTCCTCCTCCTGCCCGTGGTTGGCGGGCTTGAGGAGTACCGGGAGTCTGCCGTCGACGCGTTCGCGCACGAACTCGTAGAAGTGGGCGAGGAGTTCGCCGTGCATGGTGTCGGCCTCGGTCGTCTCCAGGACGAGGAAGGTGCGTTCGCGGCCTTCCGTTTCCTGCTCGGTGTGCAGGGACAGCACGCCGAGCAGGAAACGGCGCTCGGGGTCCATGTAGACGGAGGCGTTGAACGCGTCCAACTCGGCGTCCAGCGCTTCGAGTGTCTTGCCCAGAACGCGGGTGGCGATGTAGTTGACGTGGAAGGGGTGTGCGGTCGTGTCGAGCAGGTGCCAGGTGTTCTCGGCCCGGTCGACGACGACCTTGAGGTACGGGTGGCCGGCCAGGACGCCCGAGAGCGTACGGAACAGGGGCAGGGAGAGGTTCTCGCCGATGACCGTGCGGTCCGTGGCCGGCTCGGCGGGGCCGGTGAACAACTGGGCGGTCATCGGGCGACCTCCTCGGGCTGCGCGGCGGGCAGGACCCGGGGCAGGGCGTCCACCAGGGTCTCGAAGTCCCGCAGGACCCTCCGCGGGTCGGTGGCGGACAGCAGGCACAGGGCGGCCATGGTGTTGGCGCCCGCGGCCGGGTCATACACCGGTACGAGGGCGCCGTCGGTGAGCGAACTCTCCGCGACCACCGACAGTTCGCTGCCGTGGCTGAGCGGCACGTCCGCCGCGACGGCGGGGAAGTCCCAGACCTTGCGGTCCCGCCAGGCCTCGCCCCTGGAATCCACCGCGAGGACGACGAGGGAGCCCGCCGCGCCGTTCGCCTGCGCCGGCGTCAGCGCATGCCGGGGCCACTCGACCTGACGGCCGAGGAGGTGGTCGACGAGCATGCCCACGAGGTCGAGCCCGAAGACCTCCTCGATCTGCGGCACCGTCATCGCGCCGCCGAATCGGGCGGCCGTCTCGATCAGCCACATGCGGCCGTCCGCACCGAGCTTGATCTCGGTGTGGGTACCGCAGTCACGCAGTCCGAGAGCATCGACGGACGCTCGGGCGAGTGCCACGATCCGGTCCTGGGTGTCCTGGGACAACAGGGCGGGCGTGATGCTCGCGCGCTCGGTGAACGGCTCGACGGTGGGCATCCGGCCGCTGAGGCAGATGGGGCGGAACACACCGTCCGCCACGACGCCCTCGACGCTGACGTAGTCGCCCCAGCCGGGCTCGTCGAACCAGTCCGAGGCGGTGCCGCTCACGATCTGCTCGACCACGAAGTCCGCGTCGGCCTCGGCCACATGGAGTTCCGCGTACCCCAGCTGGGCCGATTCGGACATCACTTCGCGCGATCGACGCCACGCGGCGGACGCCTCGTGCGGGGCGCGGATGATCTGGTGTGCGGTGGACCCCGCACTCCAGGCCGCCTTGAGGAGGAGCGGGAAGGGAAGGTCCCGGGCCGCCTTGCGCAGGTCCGCCTCGGTGGCCACCGGGCGGAACTCCGGTTGCGGAAGGCCGTGTTCGTGCCAGGTACGACGCATCAGCCGCTTGTCGCGTGCCAGCGCGGCGGCGCTGCCCGCCCCCGCCAGGCCAAGCACCTCGCAGGCCTCTGCGACGGCCACGACCGCGTACTCGGAGAAGGTGAGCACCGAGGCCGCGCCGACGGCTTCGGCCCGCGAGACGATCAGGGACACCAGGTCGGCGCGGCGCGCGTCGGCGGGCGTCACGACGGAGGCGCACAGCCGCTCGGCCGTGTCCGCCACAGTGGGAGGAAGTGCGCTGAGTGCCAGCAGGTGCACTTCCGCCCTTGCGGCCGCCCGTGCGAGGACGTGACCGAGCGGCGGACCACCCTTGGCATGCACTAACAGCACCTTGCTCACTGAAGTTCCCTCTCCATTCGTCCGGTTGAGGCATGTCGTCGTCCGCATCGGTGACGCGCGTAGAACATGCGGGGTCACCGGGGCGTACGTTGCAGGGCGTGTTCACCCGCACACTCAAGGGGACCAGGCGGCGGGCGCCCGCAGCGCCAACGGGGACGTCTGACATTCAGGCAAATGCCTGAGTGCCGCAGGCACAGACGGCGCCGGACGGCCGCCACTTCGGCCGAGAACCGAGCATGCGCGAGATCGACGCGGGATACGCATCGCCTGGTGACTGTGCGTCAACCAGTTGAATACGGACGGAGAAACGACTGTGAACGACTCCAATCTCAAGGCACTGCTCGAACACCTGCCTGCGTTCTGGTGGGAGGTGGACCAGCCGTGGCAGGTCCTGGAGAGGGGAGGCGGCGCCTTCGCCGACACCGGGACCGCGCAGCGCTTCCTGGAGCGCATGCACGAGGAACTCTCGGACCCGGGGCATCCGCCGGAGGAGGTCAGCTGGCAGGCGCAGTTCGACGGGCGCACCTTCGACGTGAGCTGGCCTCTGGACGAGACCCGCGCCCACCGTCGTACGCGTGGTCTCGCGGTGGAGGTCGACGCGCACGCCCCGCACCGGTACACCACCTTCGCGGACCTCGTCGATCTCGCCCCGGCCGCCGCGTTCATCCGGGACCGCGCAGGACGCTATCTGTGGGCCAACCACGCCTACGCACACCTCTACGGCACCACGCCCAAGGAACTCACCGGCAGATACATCGAAGACTTCGACGCCCCTGCCGAGGCCGTCCAGTTCCGCGCCCTGGACCAGGAGATCCTCACCCGGGGCACTCCGGTGCGGCACACCCTCGGCTATCGCCGACCGGACGGCAGCGTCGGCCAGGCAGCCGGGCACCGCTTCCCCGTGCGGGAGAACACGGAGGCTTGCGTCGCCGGAATCTATGTGGACATCACGGACCACCTGCGCGCCCTGGTCCAACGCCAGGAGGCGGAGGAGAACCTGCAGGCGCTGCGGGACCACAGCGGTCTGCCCTGCGCGCTCCTTTCGGCCAACGGGCGGGTGATCGAGGCGAGTTCGGCGGCCGCCGATCTCTTCCACGTCGGCCTGCCCGATCTGGTCGGCCGTCGCGCGCACACGCTGCTCGCTCCCGCCCCTGCCTCCGACCTCGATCAGCTGCACCGCAGATGGAACGGTCTGATAGCCCGCCGCACCAGACGGGTGGAGACATCCGCCGTGCTCGTCGACGCCCGGGGGCGGCAACGCCGCGCGCAGCTGCACCTGACGACGGTCGGCCATTCCGCTGCGCACGCCCGTCACGTCTGGGCCGTCGTCACGCATCAGAGCCTCGCTCACGAGGCCCACCCCTCGCTCACGGCCGCACAGATCCGCATCCTCTCCCTCCTGGCGGAGGGCAGCAGCAACAGTGACATCGCCGCCTCGCTGCGGCTGTCCCGGCAGACGGTGGACTACCACCTGAGCCGCCTGCGGCAACTCCTGGGCGCCACGACCCGCCCCGCCCTGGTCGCCCGGGCGTACGTCCTCGGCATCCTCGCCCCGCGCGCCTGGCCCCCGCGTTCGGCCACGGCAGCCCATCCGCTCAGCTCTGCCTGACGGGCAGAATCCAGGACCCGGGAGTCAACACCGCTAAATTGCCCGGCTCCTGACGCGAACTAGCCTTTTCCGCTTGCCAACTGGGCGCCGCAGACATGGCGGTTGGGGAATTGCCACCCACCGCCCGACTCCGATCCGCTCCCCGGCGACGAACTGAGGCCTTTATCGAGCGCCGCCATAAGACGCCCACCGCTGGGCACACACCAAAAGGCAGTGCCCGTTTTGACACGAAAAATGGGCATCGCAGTATGTCCGGTTTTGCGAATAAGGACACTTCTACACCCACTTGGCATCGCGACGCAGTGGAATGAGTCACACCCGCGGAACGAGCTCCAAAGGGCCGCTCGGCGCATTTTCGTTTCACCCAAACAAAGTTGAGGCTAATTGATCAATGAGCCCACGAGCCGCGAACTCCGGGAATGGGCCTCGCGCATTCCCGGAGAAAATTCCGCCCTTGTTCCGTCCGGGCATTCTCGCCTAACCTCACCGTCAATCCGGATGGAACGCCGAATCCTGCCGCTGTCCGGAAACCCTTCCCGTACTCACTCACTTACGCACGGCAGGAGCGGGGGACCCAGGTAAGCCGCCGATCCGGATTCCGGAACGGCTCGGGGTGAAGTCGCATTCACAGTGCGACCGGACATCTCCCGTCCGAACCCGACAGCTCACCTCGTAGGCGACGGAGAGGAATTCGTCATGCCTGCAAAGGGTAAGCACCGCCGTCCCAAGTCCAGCTCGCTCAGCCGGGGCATCGCCGCGGCAGGCACGGGCGGCGCCGTGCTCGTCCTCCCGGTGATCGGCGCGACCGCCGCCGCCGCGGCGCAGCCCGCGGCGGCCGCCAAGCCCGCCGCCGCCCCCAAGACGTACGTCGTCGCCGCGGGAGACTCTCTCGCCAAGATCGCCCGCGAGCACTCCGTCAGCGGCGGCTGGAAGAAGCTGTACGAGGACAACCGCAGCATTCTGGGCGCCGACCCGAAGCTGATTCACCCCGGCCTCAAGATCACCGTCGGCCAGAAGGCTCCGGCGGACGACGCGGCCGCCTCCAAGGCGTCCGACGAGCGGGCGGACCGCTCCGAGCGCTCGAATGCCGCCAAGCCCGCCGTCGCCCCGGCGAAGAAGACGTACGCCAACAACCTCGACGGCTGGATCAGGGAGTCGCTCGACGTCATGGCCCAGCACGGCATCCCCGGCACGTACGAGGGCATCCACCGCAACGTCATGCGCGAGTCCTCCGGCAACCCGCTGGCCATCAACAACTGGGACGTCAACGCCGCCGCGGGAACCCCGTCCAAGGGGCTCCTGCAGGTCATCGGCCCCACCTTCGACGCCTACCACGTGACCGGCACCTCGCTGGACAGCTACGACCCGGTCGCCAACATCACCGCCGCCTGCAACTACGCGGCCGACCGGTACGGCTCGATCGACAACGTGAACGGTCCCTACTAGGGAAACCCGGTCTGGATCGCCCTGAGCCCCGGCACGCGCTGCGTCCGGGGCTCAGGGCTGCCCGCACCCCCCGGGCACGGGCCCGGAGAATCGCTCCCTGGACGCACCGCGAATTGGCATGCACCCGTCTATTCACGGACGGGTGCATGCCCATAAGGTGAGCGACCTTCGCGTTCTGGGGGGTCTCATGAACGGTCTCCGTGCGGTCGTCATCTGCCTTGTCATCGCGTGCACCGCGGTCGTCACACCCGTCACGCTCGTATCTCCTGCCGCGGCTGTGCCGTCCGCCGAAGCCGACGCGCCGCGCGTGACGCCGAGCTGGTCGGCGCTGCCGGTGCCCGCGGCCGCACCCCCCGTGACCGTGTCCGATCTTGCCGCCCGCGGCCCGGGCGAGGCCTGGGCGACCGGGTACGAGCACACCACCGACTGGGTGCGGCCGATGCTGTACCGGTGGGACGGCTCGGCATGGAGCCGGGACAGCAGCTTCCCCGGCGCCGAGAAGTCGGGCTGGCTCGGCAAGGTGCAGTTCGTCGGCAAGGAAACATGGATCTTGCACAACCGCGAGGGAACGGGCGAGATCCTGCGCCGGTCCGCGGGAGGGGCGGAAGGGTGGAGCACCATCCCCCTGCCGCAGACCTTGTGGACCTACCAGGACTTCGCCGCCGTGCCCGGTGCCGCGTGGGTGGTCGGTGAGGACGACACCGGGCTGAAGGTCCTGCACTACGACGGCTCCGGCTGGACCACACAGTCCACCCCCGAGGGCGTGCTGTACGTGATGGGGATCACCGCGCGCACGGCCACCGACGCCTGGGCCTGGGCGGACACCACCAGCGGGACCACCGTCCTGCGCTGGGACGGCACCGCCTGGCGGGACGCGAAGGTGCCGCTGCCGCCGAACAGCAACGTCCACACGATGCTGCTCGAACCCTCCGGCCGCGTCACTGTCGGCGGCAGCCAGTACACCGACGGCGCGCCGCGCACCTACCTCATGACCTGGAACGGCCACACCTGGCGCACCACCTACCCGCCCCTGGGCGACACCTACACCGAGGCCATGGTGCGCGGTCCGGACGGCGCGTTGTGGCTGCCCGTGCGCAGCGACCGCGCGTTCCAGTCGAAGTACGCGCGGGTCAACGGCTCCCGCACCACCTTCTCCTACGGTCTTGAGCGCACGAACGCCATCGACGTGAAACCGCGAGCGCTGACGAGGGCCGGGTCAGCGCTGCTGTCCTTCGGGACCGTCGAGATCTACGGCTCGAAACCGAACCTGATGAGCGAGCGGCTGGGAGGCTGACCATGGTGCGCCGACTTCTCGTCGCGGTCCTCGCCGTCGCGATGACCGCCATCACCGTCATGAGCTCGGCCGCGGCGGAGCCCACTGCCTGGCGACACGTCCCGGTGCCGGCCCAGATACGCCCGCAGGCCGGGCTGAACGAGGCCGTGGCGTTCGGTCCTGACCGGGCATGGGCTGTCGGCTCCGACGCCGTCGGCCGCGAGGCCCCTGGCTTTCCGCTGATGTTGCGCTGGGACGGAACCGCGTGGCAGCGCCAGAGTCTTCCCAAGATCAGCTGGCAGGGAGACCTGCTGTCCATCGCCGCGACCTCACCGACCGCGATCTGGGCGGTCGGCCGCGACTCGGCGGGCGGCGCCCGCCTGCTGCGCTACGACGGCACCACCTGGCGCGAGAGCCGGCCGCCCCGCGGTGTCCTGCTGACCAAGGTCGTCACCGGCGGCGGTGAGACCTGGCTGATCGGTTCGCGGGACGGAGCGCAGGTCTTGCTGCGGCGGGACGGGAGCGGCTGGCAGGACATGCCGGTGCCACCGGGAGCCGTCTACGGCATGCACATCCTGGCGGCGGACGACATCTGGGCCGCGGGCGCCGGCAACTCGGGGGCGGCGGTCTCGCATTGGAACGGGCAGGAGTGGCAGCAGACGATCGTGGACGGGTTCCCGAGGTCGGCCGTGGGCAGTGTGCTCGCGGTCTCGCCGACGGAGGTATGGGCGGGCGGCACGGCCGGGTTCGTCGGTGGCCCGGTGGGCAAGCCGATTCCGCCCCTGCTGATGCGCTGGGACGGGAACACCTGGAACCGGGTGGCCGTGCCCACCGGCTTCGGTTCGATCAGTTCGTTCGCTCCCGCCGCGAACGGCGAGCTGGGCTGGGTCTCGGTGGCCAACTCGCAGAAGTCTGGTCCGCCCGGCAGCTACCCGCCACTGGTCCCCGGGCCGGATTTCCTGTCCTGGGACGGCCAGTCGTTCGCGGAGTACAGCGAACCGGCGGTGGCCGGAGAGGGCGACTCCCGGACGCTGCAACTCGCGCCGGTGCCGGGTACATCGACGGTGTGGTCGGTCGGCCGCGCCGCCGGGCCCGAGAACACCTTCGCTCCGCGCACGCAACGCTTCGGCTGAGATGCCTTACAGAGAAGCGGACCACCAAAGTGATCCACTTCTTGAGAAGAGGTCCTAGCATTGGCCCATGCCCAACAAGCCGTCACGAGTCGAGCTGTGCCCGCTCACCCTCGCCGACCAGGACGAATTCTGCACGCTGGTGCGGGCCAGCACCGAGCTCCATTCGCCGTGGATGCAACTGCCCACAGCAGCACAGGAGTTCCAGGACTGGATGCGCCGCTTCAGTGACGGCACCACCAAAGGCTTTCTGATCCGCGTTCAGAAGACCGGCGCGGCGGCCGGGATGGTGAACTTCAACTCGATCGTCCGGGGCCGCTACCAAGGCGCGTCACTCGGCTACGCGGCCTTCGCCCCGTCCGCGGGGCAGGGTTACATGACCGAAGGGCTCACCGTCGCCCTGCGGCACGCCTTCAACGACCTGCGCCTCCACCGTCTTGAGGCCAACATCCAACCGGCCAACCATGCGTCCTTGGCCTTGGTCCAGCGCCTGGGCTTTCGTTACGAGGGCTTCTCCCCCGACTATCTCTATATCGACGGCGCCTGGCGCGACCACGAACGCTGGTCCATCACCGCACCGCCACCCTGGCAACCCGACCCTTCGCTTCCCCGGGTCTGACTCGCCGCTTCACTACACCCTCACGTACTGACAGAACCGCTCGTCGGCACCGACCTGCCGACGGAAACCGCACTGCTCCAGAAGCCGGTCGGCGTCGGCTGCACCGAAGACGCGATATCCCGAGCGCTGATGCGCCACCACCGTGCTCCCGCGCATCACGTAGTAGTCCTTGGTGAACCGGCCCCCTCCCGCCGCCCGGGACTCCTGGACGTAGGCAAGCCCTCCGGGTAACGCCCGCCTATAGGGGTGATGCGCATCCTGAACCGACAGGATCAGAAGTCCCCCCGGGCGCAGCACTGTTGCGAGATTCTTCAGACCCTTGATGTTGTCGCCCTCCTCCACCAGGTGACTGCCCAGCGTGATTTCGTCGCCTTCACGGAGGCAGTACCAGATTCCTCCGACGGAGAAGGCGACGTCGAATTTCGATTCCGGAACGGCGTGGAGAATGTCCAGCTCGACGAGCGTCACTCGGTCCCCGAGTCTGTTCCGGGCCTGGGTGAGCATCTTCTCGGTGTGGTCAATGCCGGTGATCCGCATGTCGGCGGGCCCCATCGCGAGCAACTGATCGCACATCAGCCCTGTGCCCACGCCGAGTTCCAGGACATCCCTGCGGTCGCCGATGAGTTCCCGCAGACCCCGTGCGTAGGCGTCGTAGTCGTAATAGCCCGAGGTCATGATGAGGTCGTAGTGCGGCGCGAGAGCGTCATAGGAGTTGGTCACGCGCGGCACCGTACCGACAGCTTCCCGTCCCGGGAAGAGCGCAACTCGATGTGCGCCGGGGCAGGGGGTCGGCAGCGGTATGGCCGACCATCGGTCGTGTGACGGCCGGCCCGACACGCGCCGAGCTTCCGAGCGAAATAATGGAATGGGCTGATAATGCGAGAGTGCTCAAAACCACGCTGCCCCGACTGATTCTCCCCTTGCTCATCTGCACGGTTTCTCTCAGCGGATGCAGCGACGAAAGAGCTCCGGCCGACGGCCGGTCGGGCAATCACGCGCCGCCGCACAACGCTTACGGCAAAATCCCGCCGCCGGATCGGGCCACGTCGATCCCGCAACTCGGACCGGGCATGCAGAAGGCCGTGGACCGCCGGGGTGCCAGACAGGTGGTCCTCGTGTCGGGGGACGCACCCGACTCCAGTTACGCGACGGTTCACCTGTTCGAGCGCGACGCCAAGGGCGGATGGCGCAGGGTCTTCGAGCCGTGGCCGGCCCGCAACGGCCAACGCGGCTGGACCGAGCACCACACCGCGAGCGACCGGAGCACTCCGGTAGGGGTGTTCGGGCTGAGTGACGCCGGCGGGCTGCTGCCCGACCCGGGTTCCAAGCTGCCTTACGACCAGTCCCCCGTGTACGACGAGGACGGTGTCGGCTTCCTGGGTCAGTCTCTCAGAGGGGCCTTCGACCACGTGGTGGCCATCAACTACAACCGACAGCCCGGCACCCCGCCCAGGGACCTCGTACGGCCCCTGGGGCCCGAACGCGGCGGCGGCATCTTCATCCACATGGATCACGGCGGTCCGACCCAGGCATGCGTGGCGCTGCCGCGCAAGAAGATGACCGAGCTCCTGAAATGGCTCGACCCCGACATGAAGCCGGTGGTCGCCATGGGTGATGTCGAATCAGTCGCTCGTTGAATCCGGACCACCGGCTTCTGCTGGTCCTGGGTCACATGATCGTGCGAGGGTGACCCGCATGACGACAGAGCGATTCGAAGTACAGCGTCAGGTGGCCGCCTCCCCGGAGAAGATCTTCGCGTTGCTGTGCGAGCCCACGGGACACGTGGCGATCGACAGTTCAGGCATGCTGCAGTCCGCCGAGGGAAAACCCGTCCGCGAGGCCGGTGACGAGTTCGTCGTCCACATGGACCGTGAGGCGTTGAACGACTACCCCCTGGGCAAGTACGACGTCACGGTGATCATCACGCGGTTCGAGCAGGACGCTCTGATCGAATGGACCATCTCCGGCCAGATACAGCCACCGATCCGCCACCTGTACGGCTACCGCCTTGAGGCCCACGACGGCGGCACACTGGTGACCTCGTACTACGACTGGAGCGAGATCGAGGAACGGTACCGGGACGCGAACATCTTCCCGGTCATCCCCGAGGCAGGCCTCCGCGCGACCCTCGGAATCCTGGCACGCAACGTGGAACAGTGACCACCGCGGCGCCGCGGCCCGAGCAGGGTCGTTGCGTCACCGGCTGTCCGTCATGCCGCCCGTCACAGCCGTCACTTCGCCCACGGTGCAGCTCGAATCGGCGTCGGGTCAAGGCTTGAGGAGCGTCTTGATCATGCCGTCTTCCTTGGCCTGGAAGGTCGCGTACGCCGTCGGCGCGTCCCGCAGTGGCAGGTGGTGCGTTGCGAAGCTGTCGACGTCCAGCGGGTCGTCGTCGGTGAGGTGGGGGCGGATGTCGTCGATCCAGCGCCATACGTTGGCCTGCCCCATACGCACCTGCAGTTGTTTGTCGAACATCTTCAGGAGCGGCATGGGGCTCGCCGCGCCGCCGTAGACGCCGCTGATGGAGAGCGTGCCACCGCGACGGACGATGTCGATGCCCGCGAACAGGGCGCTCATGCGGTCGATGCCCGCCTTCTGCATCATCGGGCGGGCCAGCTTGTCGGGCAGGATGCCGGTGGCCCACTGCGCGGCCTGCGCGACGGGCGCGCCATGCGCTTCGAGGCCGACCGCGTCGATCACGGCGTCGGTGCCCCGGCCCTGGGTGAGGTCGCGGACGGCGTCGCCCAGGTCCTTCTCGTGCTCGCGCAGGTCCAGGATGGTCACGCCGTGCCGCCGGGCCCGTTCGAGGCGGGCGTCGACCAGGTCCACGCCGATGACGAGTTCCGCGCCACGCAGTCGCGCGATGCGGGCGGCCATGTCTCCGATGGGCCCAAGGCCGAGGACGGTGACGCTGCCGCCGGCGGGGATGTCGGCGTACTCGACGGCCTGCCACGCGGTGGGCAGCACGTCGGAGAGGTAGACGAACCGGTCGTCGGGCGGCCCGTCGGGCACCTTGATGGGCAGCTTGTTGCCGAAAGGCACCCGCAGCAACTCGGCCTGGCCGCCGGGGACTTGACCGTAGAGTTTGGTGTATCCGAAGAGGGAGGCACCGCTGCCCATGGACGTGACCTGGGTCGTCTCGCACTGCGAGTGCAGGCCCCGGTCGCACATCCAACAGGTGCCGCAGGAGACGTTGAAGGGGATCACCACGCGGTCCCCGACCGCCACACCGGTGACGTCGGGTCCGGTCTCGGCGACCACGCCCATGGTCTCGTGCCCGAGGATGTCACCCGGTTCGAGGAACGGTCCGAGGACCTCGTAGAGATGGAGGTCCGAACCGCAGATCCCCGTCGAGGTCACCTGGACGATGATGTCGTCGGGCTTCTCGATACGGGGGTCGGGTACCTCCTCGACGCGTACGTCGCGCTTGCCGTGCCATGTCAGTGCGCGCATTCTCAAGCGCCTCCTCAAGTCGCTGGCGTGCTGCTTCTTTCCGTGGGCCCCTCTGCCGGGCTGGTCACGCTGTTGTCCGTCCCGGCGTAGGAAGCCGTGGGCCGGTGATCACCTCGGGTACCTGAGAAAGCCCGAATAATGCATGGCTTCGGTGCTCCTTCGGCGCAAGGCGGCCACCACCGCGCACGACGTCAGTCATGCGGCAGCAGGGAGCCGAGCGGACCCAGGTCGAGATTGAGGTCTTCGCGACGCAGTCCGTGCCGCTCGCAGAGGTCGGTCATGCGTTCGTCGAGAAGCATGAGCGCGGTTCCGACTCGTTCCTCTTGTTCGTCGGTGAGGTCCCCGGCGTCGAACCGGCGCACGGCTTGGCGCTCCATCAGCTGGCGGAGCAGTTCGACGACGGTCAGGACGAGGGAGGCCAGGTCACGGCCGACCGCGTCGGGGTCCAGGTCCACTCGGGAAGTCGCGCTCACAGTGGCCCTCCGTCGGCCCACGGCGCCGGGACCCGCTCGCTCACGGACGCCAGCAGCGCGTGCAGCGAGATCCGTACGAGGGGCACCTCCGCGATGGCGATGACGAGGTCGCCGCTGACGACGACTCCGGTGGCCAGCACCCGGTCGAGGAGGTCGACGAGGGGAACTCCGATGGGCGCGCCGCTGTCCGGTCCCTGCCAGGCAACCGGTTGGGGGGCCGTGTGCGGGCTCATGTGCGGCTCCCTACGGCGCCGGGGCCGGGTCGGCCGGCGAGGCGGCTCTTCGACTGCGGCGCGTCATGCGGTGTGTCGTGTGGGCTGCGGTGCGGTGCGTCGTGTGGGCCGTGGTTCGGTCGGTCGTGTGTTTCCGTGAGGGAAGCCGCGTCCACGAACGAGTAGGGCACCCAGGGCCCGGTGACCTCCACCTCGCAGCCCTCGAACTCGGGCGCGGCCCGCAGCCGGTCGAGCAGTGCGTTGAACTCCGGTGCACTCCGCTCGGGAACCAGATAGGCGGCGTTCAAGATCTGCGTACGGTCACGGCCGACGATCTCGGCGCCGTGCAGTCGGCGGCGCACGGTCGCGTCCGCGATCGAAAGGACGGCACGGTCGAGCAACTCGGCCGCATCCACTGCGCGTTGGCGGCGGTCATCGCGTTCCTGTCCTCGCTCGCGCAACCGGGCCAGATAGGCACGTCCGCTGGGTGCGGGCGCCTCGTCGCGCGCCGGGGATTCCTGCGGGGGCCGCGGATCGAGCTTCCGGCCGGAGAGCAGGTTGACCTTGACCGCCCACTCGTTCCGGCCCGTGATCCGTTCCAGAGTGCGCTCGAAGCGCGGCACATCCGCCACCAAGGCGGCCCGACACCGCTCCTCGGAGTGATACAGCGTGGCCAACGGGAGCGGGATCGCCCCGCCCCGCGCGGCGAACGCGGTCACCACCGTGTGGTGGTCCCGTACACAGCGTTCCAGCGTCGCGGGTTCGGAAAGCCGCTCGCGCAGTGCCTCTTCGGAGTAGTCGTCGGCCGGAACGTCCTGGACCACGGCCCACAAAGCACCGGCCGGGACCAGACGCAGGGGGCCACCGCCTTCGTGGCCCGCCAGATCCGGGGGCAACTCCGGTCCTCGGCCTCGTCGGACGGCGAACACACACACGGCGTGCGCGGGCTCTTGCGCTGTTGCCATCAGTGGGGCTTCTCCTTCATGCGTTCCGGTCGCCTCGGTCCGTCGTCGGCGGGAGTGAGCTCTTCCAACTGGGCGCGCAACCGCCGGTTCTCCTCGCGGAGATCGTCACGGGCGGCGCTCGACGACAGGGCCGGATCGGTCTCCCACCAGTCGATGCCGGCCTTGCGCGCGGTGTCCACGGAGGCGATGAACAGCCTGAGCCGGATGGTGAGCAACTCGATGTCGAGCAGGTCGATCTTGATGTCGCCGGCGATGACGATGCCCTTGTCCAGCACCCGTTCGAGGATGTCGGCGAGGCTCCCGTCAGCGGGGCGGCCGAGGTCCGATCCCTGCGGTGACGAGCGCCAGGTGTCGAGTTCGTCCATGGAGCCGTTCACCGCCTGCGGGCGGATCGGGCGCGGCGGGGCCGTCGGGCGCCCCCGTCTTCCTCGCCTTCACCGTCCTCCTCATCCTCCTCGTCTTCCTCATCCTCCTCGGCGTCCTCGTCCCGCTCCTCTGGTTCGTCCTCGTCGGCGTCCTGGTCGTCGTACTCCTCGGCGCCTTGGTCGTCGTACTCCTCGTCGGCGTCCTGGTCCTGGTCCTCGTCGTCGTACTCGGACTCGGAGTCGCTGTCACGGCCCTCGTCGTCGTAGTCGTCGTCCTCCAGGCCCTCCTCGTGGGTGCGGACGACCTCGCCGTCCCGGATCTCACCGCGCCAGCCCTCCACCTCGTCGTCCGCGTTGAGCGTCACGTAGCGGGCGAAGTGCTTGAGGTCGAGCCGCAGGCGGCGTCCCTGAGCACGCCACAGGTTTCCGGTCTTCTCGAAGAAGCCGGCGGGGTAGTACTCGACGATCACGACGACACGGGTGAGCGTCGGGGCGAGCTCGTGGAAACTGACGGCCCCGCGAGTGCTGCCCTTGCTCCCCTCCGAGGACCAGACGATCCGGTCGTCGGGCACCTGTTCCTGGACCGTCGCCTTCCAACTCCTGCTGGACGGACCGACCTTCAGCTTCCAGTCCGAGCTCACGTCGTCGTCGGACATCGAGACACTGCGGACACCCTTGGTGAAACCGCTGAACTCCTCGTACTGGGTCCACTGGTCGTAGACCGTCCGCAGCGGGACACCCACGTCGATCACCTCGACGATGTTGGTGACCTTCGTGTCGCCTGATCCTCCCCCGCCACCACCGGAGGAGAACAGGTCCTTCGCCTTGCCGACGACGCTGTCCTTGAGGTTTTTGGCCTTCTCCGCCACGACGGCCTTCGCGGGCGAGTCGCCCTGCAGCATCCGGGCGCCCATCTTGGGGAGGGACCCGCCGTTGTCCGCCACGTCCTGCAGTTTGTCGGTGAGACCACCCAGCGCGTCACCCAACTTGTCCGTCAGGTTCTGCGCCTGCGCATCGAGAAAGTCGGTGAACCCATCACGCAGCCGGTCCATGCCCGACTCCTCGCCGCTGCCGGCGCTCTTCTTCCGTTCGGCCATGGCCGGTCAGCTCCTCTGCCTCGAACGCGACGTCGTCGCTCTGCCGCTCGACCTCTTGGCGGCACCGGTCTTCTTCGCTGTCGTCTTCTTCGCCGCGGACTTCTTTGCCGTTGTCTTCTTTGCCGTTGTCTTCTTCGCTGTTGTTTTCTTGGCTGTTGTTTTCTTCGCCGCTGTCTTCTTCGCCGTCGACTTCCTCGGCGTCGACTTCTTCGCTGCCGTCTTCTTCGCGGGGGTGGACTTCGCCGTTTTCTTCGCCGCTGTCTTCTTCGTCGCCGTCTTCTTGGCGGAGGCCGACTTCTTCGCGGCGGTCTTCTTCGCAGGGGTGGCCTTCTTCGCCGGAGTGGCCTTCTTCGCGGCGGACTTCTTGGCGGGGGAAGCCTTCTTCGCCGGGGCCTTCTTTGCCGGGGCCTTCTTTGCCGCGGCCCTCTTGCCGGAGGAGGCCTTCTTCGCCGCCGGTGGTTCCGCACCGTCCTTGCCGCCCCTGGACCCTTCGCGTTCAGTACGCGCTATCGCGGACTTCTTGCCCTGGGACTTCTTCGCTCCCGACCTGGGGACGGAGCGTTCCCGACTCGCTCTCCGCCGCGGCGTCGACCGGCGATCCGTGTCCCGGCTCGGGCGTCGGCGGTCGTGGTCGTGACCGTGTTCGTCACGGCCTGCGGCGCTGCGGTGTCGACGTGAGGTCCGGCCACGAGAAGGCGACGACGGCTCGTCGTCGTCTTCCTCGTCGCCGCCTTCCTCGTCATCGTCCACGTCTTCTTCGTCGTCGTCTTCTACGTCATCGGCCTCGTCGGCCTCGTCGTCGTACCGCGCGTCCCGGTCATCCCAGTCGTCGTCCTGCTCGTCATCCTGCCCGTCGTCCGCGTCCTGCTCCCGTGACGACCTCAGAGCCTGTGTGCGCTCGGCGAGTCTGTCCGTGAAGGACGACATCTGACGGCCGGCCGCGGCGGACATCGCGGCCCGCCCCGCGTCCAGCAATTCGCCCCGCACCTGTTCACTGAGGTCGGCGAACTGCGGTGTCTCGCGCAAGCGTTGGGCGCCCTGCCGGAGCAGTTCCTGTGGCGAGAGGCCGAACTTGCGACCCGCGAGATAGGAGCCCACGGCAAAGGCAAGTTTGGCCTTCTTGGTGCGGCCCAGGAGGTATCCCCCGGCTACTGCTGCGCCAAGAGCGATTCGGTTGCATTCATTCATCAGGAACTTCCCGTGAGTCGAGGCCGACGCCGCCGCGCACCAAGTCAGGAGGCCGGGCGGTAAGGACGACGTTCCAACAGGTCGAGCAAGTGCTCTTCTTCGCGTTCGAACTGGTCGAGATCGATGTCGCCCTGGTCCAGGGCTTCGTTGAGGGCGGCGAGCCGCGCTCTGACCGAGTCCGGTGAATACAGTTCGGCTTCCGCCGCCTCGATCAGCCGGTCCGCCACCCAGCCCACACCACGGATCGGTGCCAGCGGGAGCAGCAGGATGCCGCTGATCAGTCCCATGTCACGCGCCTGCGGGTACGGCTTCGGCGCTCACGAAGCTGTAACAGGGCAAGGGCCCCGTGAGCGTCAGCGTGATCCGCCCCCGGCAACGGGTGGCGAGCAGATCAACCGCCTTGCGGAAGGCGGTCTCGGCGCTCCGCGGCACCAGGAAGGAGGCGTTCATGGCCCCTCCGGCGCTCTCGCGTCCCTCACGCGTCTCCGCTGCCAGCGGGCGCAGCTCGGCCATCACGTCGGCGGCGGCCTGCTCCGCCCGGCGTTGCAGCGCGCCGGCGACGGCTTCTCCCAGGCGCACGTTCGCCTCGTACCCCGGGCGCCGCCGTGTCGACTCGCGCAGCGCGCGCAGGCCGGCGTCCTCGCGCAGCACGTCGGGCAGCGACTCGGGCACCGACTCGCCCTTGAGGTTCCACTCCGCCTTGCCCTCCAGCCGTGTCAGCGCGGCGAGATGGGCCTCACGGGCGGCGTCGAGACCGGCAAGGACGGTCTCCTCGTCGGGGGCGATCACTCCGAAGCGCATGGGCAGGACAGGACCCTGCCGGGCGAGTTCGGCGAGTACGTCCTGATGGGCGCTGAGGTCACGCCGGCGCGCGCGGGGACGCCCCGCCACCCGGCTCACGACGGCGGCGAGGCCGTCCCGGCTCAGCACCGACACGGCGGCGTTCTCGTCGCCGACGGCACGGCAGCTCCGTGCGTGTGCGGCGTGCTCGGGTGCGGTGATGGCGTACACGTACAAGCCGGGCGGGCCGGGGGGAGTCGGCACGGTCAGTCCTCTTCGTCTTCGTCGCGGCGCCGTGCGCGGGGGCGCTGGCCGGCGCGGGATGTGGAGCGGGAACGGGAGGAGGAGCGCGAGGGTGCGCTGCGGCGCGGGCGGCTGGTCCCCCGCTCCTCTTCGTCGTCATCGTCGTCGTCGGAGCCCGAGTCCAGGCCCAGGGTGTCCTTGACCTTGTCGCCGACGGACCGGGCGGCCTTCCTGGCACCGGCCTTGCCCACGGCCGTGGCCGCGCCGCCGCCGAAGAGCTCCGGGACCGTCTTGCTGCGGGAGTCGTGTTCGAGGTCGAGGCGATTGCATGCCTCGGCGAAGCGGAGGTAGGTGTCGACGGACGCGATGACGATCCTCGCGTCGATCTTCAGGATCTCGATGCCGACCAGCGAGACCCGCACGAAGACGTCGATGACCATGCCGCGGTCGAGTATGAGTTCCAGGACGTCGTAAAGCGTGCCCGCACGGGGCGCGCAGGGGACGACGTCCTCGCTGTAGGTGGTGGTCATGAAAGGGCCTGCTCCTCTCGACGGCGCAGAAGGTGCGCCTCAGCTGTCCGCCCAGCCGCGTCGGTAGCGGCGGACTCTGCGGTACTGCGTCAGGCGTCCGTGCGCGTCCAGATCCACCTCGTAGGTGGCCAGGAGACTGGTGGTGTCGGGAATGCGAGCCACCTCCAGGACATCCACGCTGACCCGCCAGCCGTCGCTCTCGGTCGGGCAGACGGCCGACACGCCTTCAGCGCGGTGACCGATGAGTTCGGTCAGCGTCCGGCATGCCTCGCCGACCAGTTCCCGCAGGTCCGGGACGCCGTGCTCGTCGGCGCGCTGCGCCGACCGGCGGGGGGCGGCCTGGGTGCGTCGTGAGCGCTCGGTCATGCGACCACTCTTGAACGCCGCTGCCTGGACGGCACGGGCTGATAGTCCGATCAGGTGCCGCGGCAGTCGTGGGGCGGCATCTGAAAGGGCGCCAAAAAATCAGTGGTGGGGTGTCGCTGTGCGCGCCTACGGTGCTGCCGAACCGAGTCGTCCAGGAAAGGACGTGCCGTTGTACACCGTGTGAGTCCTCCCGAGTGCTGAATCGTCGCGCGTCGCGCCTGTGCGCCGCGCTCCTTTTTGCTGCGGACTTCTCACTGAAACCGGTGTACTTCTGTGCTCAACGACTGGGTGGTCGTGCCCACCTGCCTGCCGACCGTTCTGCGCCGCTGTCACGCGTGCGCGTCCGATCGCTTCCGGGCCGACGGCAGATTTCGCGTCAACGCGAACCGCAAGGTCCTCGACGCCTGGCTCCTCGTGCTCTGCGGCACCTGTGGGGACACGGCGAAGCTCACGGTCCTGGAGCGGGTGCCTGTGCGCTCCGTACGCCCTGAGCTGCTGGACCGGATGCATGGCAACGACCGTGGCCTGGCGGCCGGGCTGCTCCAGGACCCGGTCGTGCGGCGCCGCAATCGCATCGCTCTCGACTGGGACGACGCCTGGCGGCTCGACACCGCCGGTTCGGATCATCTGGACCGCGAGGTGGTCGACGTCTCGGTCCGCTTCGCGGCGCGGATACCCGTGCGGCCGGTGCGCCTGATCGCGGAGGGCTGCGGTCTTTCGCGGGCCGAGGTCGGCCGACTGATCGCTGCGGGGAAGGTCGTCTCGGCTGTCCGGCTGAACGGCAAGGTCTCCGGCGACTTCGCCTTCATGCTCAAGCGCTGAGCCCCCTCGAGGCCGGGGCCCGACCGACGCTCCGCCGGTCGGGCCCCGCGCCCGTCACCTCACGTCAGCAGCCGCAGTACCGCCTGCTCGATGGCCCCTTGAGTCGCGGGGTGGCCGAACTCGGCGCCGTCGCCCAGCTGCTCCAACGCACCGGCGATCGTGCGGCCTTCGTCGAAGAGCTCGATGACGCGCGGGTTGATGTACGAGGCGCGGCACACCGCGGGCGTGTTGCCCAGGTACACGCTGACCTCGCGGACGGCGCGGGTGACGGCGCTCTTGCGTGCGGTACGGGACTCATCGGCGATCCGTGCGGACACGGCGAGGGCGACCGCGGCGAGGACGGTCGCGTGCCAGGTGCGGAAGTCCTTCGCGGTGATGTCCTTGCCGGCGCGGTCGCGCAGGTAGTCGTTGAGTTCGGGGGCGTTCAGCTCGTGCCAGGACCCGCCCTGCCAGTAGGCGAACAGCCGTTGGCCCCCGCCGCTTCGGCGCAACAGGGCGCGCAGCACCTTGCAGGCGGGCGCGTCGACGAGCGCGCGCGTCTGCGTCTTGGAGTACTTCGCCGGATACGTGAGGCAGACCTCCCCGCCCCGGCAGGAGGCGTGCTCCTTGAGCAGGGTGGTCAGTCCGTACGTGCCGTTGTCGCGCCGGTAGGACTCGTTGCCGATGCGGAAGAAGCCGAGGTCGAGCAGGCGGACGGCGCAGGCGAGGACACGTTCGCGGCAGAGACCGCGACGGCCGAGGTCCTCCGTCACGTGCTCGCGCACCGCGGGCAGTGCGCGGGCGACCTCAAGGACGTGGTCGTGCTTCGCCGTCTCCTGGCGCTCGCGGAACCGCGGGTGGTACAGGTACTGGCGTCTGCCTGCGGCGTCGGTGCCGACGGCCTGCAGGTGCCCGTTGGGCCAGGGGCAGATCCAGACGTCCTGCCAGGCCGGCGGGATGACGAGCCTCCGCAGGCGCTCCTTCTCCTCGGGGTCGGTGACGGGGCGCCCCGAAGCATCCTTGTAGCGAAACCCACGTCCCGAACGGACTCGGGAGATCCCGGGCCCGTCGACCTGGCTCGTCCTGAGCCGCCGCTTCTCGCGCATGACCCAGGAGTGCCCCCAAAGCGCGGCGTCAGACCCTGGGTTGGGGCGTTTGGCCGCGTGCGCCACCCGACGTGCCGCTGTCCCGCGTCAGAGCAACAGGACGAGCGCGTAGACGAGGAAGAACGCCGCGACCAGCACGACGAGGCCGATGATCAGGGCCAGCGGACCCTTCGACCAGCCCTTGGAGGGATTGTGCGTCTCTTCGGGTCCTGCCCCCGACATGCTGCTCTCGGCGGGCGGGGTCTCCCCCGGCGGCACGCTCCCGCCGGCTTCCAGGCCTGTGGCCTTGCTGGGATCGGGGTTCGGGTCCCGGGGGCGGGGGTCCGGGTCCGGCTGGTGGGGAGAAGTCATGTGATCCAAGTTCGCACGCCGTCCGGACTCCCACCTCTCCACCGCCACCGGGACGGGCCGTACGCGATGGGTGCCACGCGTTTCGCCACGCGTTCTCGAGGAGACCCGGAGGCGTGCATGACCGAACCTGGACGCAGGGTGCCCGGTGATCCGTCCGACGGCCCGAGCTGACGCCCCCGCGTCCGTCGACGGGTCGGGGCCCGGCACACGAGGAGGTTGCATGACCGAGCGCACCACGGCCACCACCGGAGCGGCCGTCGTCACCGGCGCCGACTCCGGCATCGGCCGGGCGACGGCGGTCCGTCTCGCCGAGGCCGGGATGGATGTCGGGATCACCTGGCACAGCGATCAGGAAGGCGCCGAGAGGACGGCCGACGAGGTACGCGCGCACGGTCGGCGCGCGGCTGTCGCCCAGATGGACCTGTCCCGGCTGCCGGATGCCGCGCAGGTGGTCGACGAGCTCGCCGAGCGCCTCGGCCGGATCGACGTCCTGGTCAACAACGCCGGCACCGGCACCCGCACGCCCTTCCTGGATCTCCGGCACGAGGACGTCGTACGAGTCCTCGACGTCGACCTCGTCGGCCCGTTCCTGTGCGGCCAGCTCGCCGCGCGCCGCATGATCCGGCAGGGCGACGCGGGCCGGATCATCAACGTGACCTCGGTGCACGAGCACCAGCCCCGGGTGGGCGCGGCCCCCTACTGTGCCGCCAAGGGCGGACTCGGGCTGCTGACCCAGGTGATGGCCCTGGAACTCGCGGAGCACGGCATCACCGTCAACTCCGTTGCCCCCGGCGAGATCGCCACCCCGATGACCGGGCAGGAGGACACGGACGTGCATGGCGTGGACCGCCCCGGCATCCCGCTCGGCCGCCCGGGTGACGCCCGTGAGATCGCCGCCGTCATCGCGTTCCTCGCGGGCCCTGACTCCTCGTACGTGACCGGCGCGTCCTGGGTCGCGGACGGCGGCATGGTGCGGATGGGCCCCCAAGCCGGCTCCCACCTCCGCAGTGATGAGTGGCGGCGGCCCTGAGATGCCCGGAGAAGGCTCACCCGTCGCCCCGTGGCTCAGGGGCGGGCGGCACCCCGCGCACCGATGCGCGATTGCGCCCCACGGCGGACCGGGCCGGATAGAAATCGGCGGACCGGGTATCGGATGTGCCTGGATCGGAGATCGTCGGAGACTGCCGACCTGCGCGTTCAGTGCAGCAGCCGGTGTCCGGAAACGGAGCAGCAGGTGACGCGGAACGCGGAAGACGCCACCCCAGGCCCCTCCACCGACGACCGGCAACGGCCGGTCACCGAGCCGTCGTCGGGAGAGCCCATCGGGGTGAGAACACATCACGACTCCCCCGCCGAGGAACTGCCCCCCGACCTCAATCAAGCCATCCTCGAGGCAGCCAAGAAGGTGGGCGCCGTACTCAAGAGGGGCGGTCACGACTTCGCCCTCGCCGGGAGCGTCGCCGTACACGCGCACGGCGGGACCGGGAACCTCCAGCACGACGCCGATTTCTGCATCAGGCCGGAGGACGCCGACGCGGTCGCGGCGACCCTGACCGATGCCGGGCTGCCGGTGTACGCGCCGCCGGAGGACTGGCTGCTCAAGGCCAAGTGCCTGGGGCAGGACATCGACCTCATCTTCGAGCTGGCTCACCAGCCGGTGGACTCCGAGCTCCTGGGGCGCGCCTCGGAGCTGCCGGTGGACTCCGTGCTGATGCCGGTCCTCGCACCGACGGACCTGGTGCGGGCCCTGCTCGCCGCCTTCTCGGAGCATCACTGCGACTTCGGCGCCGTCCTGCCGATCGCGCGGTTACTGCGCGAGAAGATCGACTGGGAGGAGGTCCGCCGCGACTGCGGGGATGCGCCGATGCCGGCGGCCTTCCTGTATCTGCTGGAACGCCTTCAGGTCATCGCCCCGCGAGGAGACGCGCCGCAGGAAAGCGCACCGGAAGGAAGCGCACCGCAAGGAGGAGACCGATGAACGACCAGGCACATGCCGACTATCGCATCGCCCACCTCAAGGAGCGGCTCGCCGCCGAGGAGCTGGGCGAACTGGGCGTCCGCATCGAGAGCCGCGGACCGTCCGTGATGGTCGCCGGGACCGTGCCCACGACACACTGCCGCGAGGAACTGCGGCGCACCGTGCACGAGGAGCTGGACGGGCTGACGGTCCACTTCGACATCGTGGTGGCCGAGTCGTCGGCCCCCGACCACCCCGAGGAGCTTGCATGATCCGCGTCGCAGCCGTGGGGGACATCCATATGGGCCTCGACAGTCAGGGCGTGCTCCGGCCGGCCTTCGAGACCCTCCCGGACTGTGCGGACCTGCTGCTCCTGGCGGGCGACCTTACGCGTCACGGCACACCGGAAGAGGCTCGTGTCGTGGCCCGGGAGGTCACCGCTCTGCCGGTGCCGGTCGTCGCGGTGCTCGGCAACCACGACCATCACGACGAGCGGCCCGACGAGGTCACCGGCATCCTGCGCGATGCGGGCGTCCAGGTGCTCGAGGGGCAGGGCACGGTCGTCGAGGTCGACGGCGGTCGTGTGGGGGTGGCCGGCACCAAGGGCTTTGGTGGCGGGTTCATCGGCCGCAGCGGCAGCGAGTTCGGTGAACCACTGATGAAGGAGTTCATCCGGTACACCCGCCGCTGTGCCGATGGGCTGCGGACCTCGCTGCGCGAACTGGCGGAGCAGGACTGCGACGCCCGGGTCGCGCTCATGCACTTCGCGCCGGTACCGGACACCTTGGCGGGCGAGCCCTTGGAGATCTTCCCGTTCCTTGGCAGCTATCTCCTGGCCGAGGCGGTCGACGAGGCGGGCGCGGACCTGGCCGTACACGGCCACGCGCATGCCGGCACCGAACACGGCATGACCAGTGGTGGCGTACCGGTCCGCAATGTCGCGCAGCCGGTCATCCGCAAGGCGTTCAACGTGTACCACCTGCCGGGCCACGGAGGTTCGGCACAGAACGCGACCGCCGCGGCTTCGTCCGAGCGGTCCGGCTGAGCGGGTCCTCAGTACTGCCCTCAGAGTGCTCAGAGTGCTGCCGCGACGCGACGCAGCGACGACGGCTGAGGCCCGGACCAGATTGGTCCGGGCCTCAGCCTCGTCTCGTCAGAGGTCAGGCCTCTGAGGGGTCAGACCTCGCCACGCCAGGCGCCGGTCTCCACGCCACCGCGCTGCTCGATGAACTGCTTGAACCGTCCCAGGTCTCCGGCGACCTGCCGCTTGACGAAGCCGAGCTTGTCGCCGACCGTCTCGGCCAGGCCTTCGGGGGCGTAGTCCATCTGCAGCTTGACCTTGGTGCGCGTGTCGTCCAGGGGGTGGAAGGTGACGACGCCGGCCTGCTTGGCCTGTCCCTTCACCGTGGTCCACGCCACGCGCTCGTCCGGGATCTGTTCGGTGATCGTGGCGTCGAACTCCCGCTCCACACCGTCGATCTTCGTCACCCAGTGGGTGAGTTCGTCGGTGCGCTGCTCGATCCGCTGCACGCCCTCCATGAACTCGGGGAACGTCTCGAACTGGGTCCACTGGTTGTACGCCGTGCGGACCGGCACATTGACCGCGATGGACTCTTCGACTCGCGACACAGATGACACCTTTCCTCGTTGCTCGCCCGGCCCCCTCTGCGCCGGGGCCGGGCGGCGCGGCACTTTCTCCCCACCCGGGTGCCCGAGACGTCCACTGTCACACCCGCCTCTCTCACCGCTTTCCCCGGCGCCGCGCGCCGAGCGCCATCGCTCCCCCGGCGACACCCACAGCCGCGGCGGCCGCGAGCGCCGGATGCCGGGAAGCCCAGAGCTGCGGGTCGCGGCGGCGGGATTCCTGGTCGAAGGATCCGTGCGCCCCGTGGTCGGTGTCGTCGTCCACCGGGTGCCACAAGTTGTGCCTGCGGTTCGGGTCCTCGGCTTCGTCGGTCTGCTGGGCATCGAAGCCGGTGCGGGCGAGGTAGCGGTCGAGCAGTCCCGGCGCGAACTTGTTGGCGACGAGGGTCGCCGCCGTACTGGCCCCCACGAAGTACTGCTTGCGACCGGGGTGATCGGCAGCCTGCACGACGGCGGCCGCGGCGACCTCGGGCTGGTAGATCGGCGGCACCGGCTGTGGTCGGCGGGGCAGCCGGGAGAGGACCCAGGAGAACTGGGTGGTGTTGACGGCGGGCATCTGGACCACGGTGATCCGGATGCCGCTGCCCTGGTGCATGAGTTCGGTGCGTACGGATGAGGTGAAGCCGTTGATGGCGTGCTTGGCCCCGCAGTAGGCGGACTGCAGGGGGATGGATCGTGCGCCGAGCGCGGATCCGACCTGCACGATGGTGCCGGTGTCACGGGGCGTCATATGGGCCAGCGCGGCCCGGGTGCCGTTGACGAATCCCAGGTAGGTCACCCGCGTGACGCGTTCGTACTCCTCCGGCGTGATGTCGGTGAAGGGTGCGAAGACCGAGGTGAACCCGGCGTTGACCCACACGTCGATGCGGCCGAAGGCCCGCACGGCCGCGTCGGCCGCCGCCTCGACCGCCCGGTGGTCGGCGACGTCCGCGGTGATGGCGAGTGCGCGCCCGCCCGCCTCCTCCACCTCGCGGGCCGCCGCGTCGAGTCCGGCCCGGCCCCGGGCGATCAGGACGACGTCGTCGCCGCGCGCCCCGAACGCGCGGGCGGCGGCCCGGCCGATCCCCGCGCTTGCTCCGGTGATGACAACGGTCTTCGTCATGACGGCCTTCCTTCCGATCCGGGTGCTGTGTCGGCTTCCGGCGGCGGCCGGGCGGCATTTCCCGCGCCTTGGCCTTGAACCCTGGCGCTCGGGTGCGTGAGGACCGGGACGTACCGGGCGCAAGAGCCCGGTACCCGAAGTCATGGGGTTCACGTGTCGGATTGCGGGCCACTGCCCCGATCGGCCCTGTCAAAGGCCACGAGTGGCAGCGGCACGGCCCGGTATTCGCCTGCGAAAGGGCGCGACGAACACCCTCCGCACAAATTCAGGAGACCCAGCAGGAATAGAAGCGGAACGGTCGGGCATACTCGTCCCTTGCTTGTGAGCCCGCCCATAGGGGCCACATCACACGCTAAGGGCGGTAGTAGATACCAATCGCATTTAGGGCCGCGTAATTCCAGCGAACATACTCATCCCGAAAACTACTACGTAGCCGGGTAGTACGTCACATCCTTGCGCCCCTTTCCTCTCGCCGCTAACCATGGACGACGTCGCAGGGCCGGAACTCGAACAGCGCGAGTACATCGCCATTTCGAATGGACCGGCCCCGCCCCACGTCCCCCATGGAAAAGGTTCACTCCCGTATGACGACGCGCACCAGCACCGCCCGAGTCAGCACCGCCCGCATCGCCCGCATCCGCTCGTTCTCCGTCGCGGGCCTCGCCACCGCCGGAGCCGCGGCCGCTCTGCTCACCGTCGCCCCCTCCCCCGCCCAGGCCGCCGAGCCGGCCGCCGCGAGCAAGAAGGTCTCCCAGGCCGCCGCTGCGGACAAGAACTACGCTGACAACCTCGACGGCTGGATCAAGGAGTCCCTGGACATCATGAAGTCCAAGGGCATCCCCGGCTCCTACGAGGGTCTGCACCGCAACATCATGCGCGAGTCCGCCGGCGACCCGAACGCCCAGAACGGCTGGGACGTGAACGCGCAGAACGGCACCCCCTCCAAGGGCCTGCTCCAGGTGATCCAGCCCACCTTCGACGCGTACCACGTCAAGGGCACGCCGAAGAACCTGACCGACCCCGTCGCCAACATCACCGCGGCCGCGAACTACGCCGCCGACAAGTACGGCTCGATCGACAACGTCGACTCCGCCTACTGAGCCACGAGCCTCCCCGAACCCGGGCCGTGAACCCGGGCCCCTGGGCCCGGGCCCGTGAGCGGCCGCGAAGGACTTACGGCACTCGCGCCACGCCGACCCATCCGGCCCGGATGGTCAGCGAGCCGGGCATGTCCGCGTCCGGCTTCCACTTCGGCCAGGGCACGAAGCCGGGATCGACGAGTTCAAGACCGTCGAAGAGGGAGACCGTCTGCTCCGGGCTGCGCAGGATGTAGGGAATCGCGCCGGAGTTGTTGTACTCCTCCTGCACGCTGCGGTGCAGTTCGTCGTCGGCATCGGAGTGACTCAGCGAGGCATAGCTGCCGGACGGGAGTCCCGCCGTCAGACCGCGCACCAAATTCAGCACGTCTTCCCAGGGGTCTATATGACCCAACACATCATTGATCACAAGGCCGATGGGCTGGGACATGTCGAGGGTTTTCGCCGCGCCCTTGAGAATCGTCTCGGTGTCGCGCATGTCCGCCAGCACGTAATCCGTGGCACCTTCAGGCGTGCTCCGCAGCAGCGTGTCGACGTGCATCAAAACGATCGGGTCGTGGTCCACGTACACCACCCGGCTGTCTTTCGCTATGCGCTGGGCGATCTCGTGGGTGTTGTTGGCCGTGGGCAGTCCGGCGCCCACGTCGAGAAACTGCTTGATGCCTTCCCGCGCCATCCAGCTCACCGAGCGACGCAATACGTCGCGTGACTCCTGGGCCATCGGGACGATGAGGGGGAACTTCTCCTTGTAGGCGTCACCGGCCCGCTGGTCGGATTCGTAGTGGTCCTTGCCGCCCAGCCAGTAGTTCCATACACGCGCGCTGTGCGGAAGCGAGGTGTCTATTTTGTGGATGTCTGCCGGTTCACTGCTCATGACGGCGCCTCTCTCAACTGGTCAGGGTGGGAAGCAAGGACAGCGGAACGCAATCTGCTACGTCAACAGCCCTCCCGTCAACGCGAGTTGTGGCTCACCGCACTGACGCCACCGCGGGCGAAGGAGAGGACGTCGGCGTAGGAGAGGTTGGGCGACGGACACGCGGCGCGGGGCCCACTGCCTCCTGGTGCCCTCGCCGCGGGTGTGCTGAGGTGCCACAGTCCCGGTATCCCGCCCCCGGCCCCGGAGAGCGACTTTGCGCAGTCTGACCTTCGTCATCGGCACCGGCCGCAGCGGCTCCACCGCGCTGTCCCGCATCCTCAACACTCACCCCGACGTACTCAGCCTCAACGAGTACATGGCCTCCGTCGGTGACGCGGCCTTCCCCGAGGGCCAGGTCTCGGGCGCGGAGTTCTGGGAGGCCCTCTTCCGGCCCACCCCGTACTTCGCGAACATGATCCGTAGTGGCGTCCTCATGCCCGAGTTCCTCTACACGCGCCGCCCGGGGCGGTACACGGCGCGGGGCACCGGTATCCCCGCGCTCTCCCTCATGGTGTTGCCGCACCTCACCGACGACCCCGACGGCCTGCTCGACGAGATCCGGGCGGCGGTCGTCGACTGGCCCGAGCGCCCCGCCGCGGAACACCACGAAGCGCTCTTCGAGTTGCTCGGCACGCGAGGGGGGCGCAGCGCCGTCGTGGAGCGCTCCGGCCACTCGACGGGCTGGGCCCCAGGGCTGCGAGCCGCCTTCCCCTACGCCAAGTTCGTTCTCTTCCGGGACGGACCCGACTGCGCGCTGTCCATGAGCCGCCACCCGGGCTACCGCGTGATCACCTTGATCCGCGAGATCAGAGAACGGACGGGCGTCGAGAACTTCGGCGACCTGACCGACGAGCATGTGCGCTCGCTGCCGCCCGACCTGGCGCCGCTGCTCGGCGAGCAGTTCGACCCCGCTCTCGTACAGGACCGCGAGTTTCCCCTGCGCCGGTTCGGCGCCCTGTGGTCCGAGCTCGTCATTCAGGGCACACGATTCATCGACGGTCTGCCCGCCGCTCACCGCATGACCCTCGCCTACGAGGATCTCCTCGACGCACCGCGGGCGGAACTCACCCGTCTCGCCGCGTTCGTCGGGGTCGATCCCTCCCGCCGATGGCTGGACGGGGCGTGCGCGCAGCTCGACGTCAGCCGCCGTGGCTCCGCCGAGAAGCAGCTGACGGCCGGCGAACTCGACGACCTCAGGGAGAGCTGCGCTCCGGGCCGCCGGGCACTGGACGTGGCTGGTTCCGCTTTCTCTGACTAGAGTCAGGGAATGCGGAACCAGCAGGTGGAGCAGGTGCGACGCTTCAACCGGACAGTGGCCGAGCGCGTGGGAGTGCTGCACGACCACTATCTCGGCGGCACCCGCCCCTATGGGCAGGCCCGGCTGCTCTGGGAGCTGGGCGGCGAGGAGGCGGCGCATGACGTCCGCAGCGTGCGGGACCGGCTCGCTCTCGACTCCGGCTACGCGAGCCGGCTGCTGCGCGCCCTCGAGCGCGACGGATTGATCGTCGTCGAGCCCCATCCCCGCGACCGGCGGGTACGCACCGTGCGGCTGACCGAGGCCGGACGGGCGGAGCGCACCCTGCTCGGCGAGCGCAGCGACGCACTCGCCGCATCGCTCCTCGCCCCGCTCGACGCCCGGCAGCGGGATCGACTGACCTCGGCGATGGCCGAGGTCGAGCGGCTCCTGACAGCCTCGGTGGTCTCCCTGGAAGTCCTCGATCCCGACCACCCGGACGCCGCCCACTGCCTGCGTTCGTACGTCGCGGAACTGCGGGAGCTTTTCGACGGCGGTTTCGACCCCGGGAACAGCCTGCTGCCCGACCCGGGTGAACTGCGCTCCCCACGCGGCCTGTTCCTCGTCGCGCGCCTGCACGGTGAACCGGTGGGCTGCGCGGGGCTCAAGCTGCCGCCCGGAAAGCCCGCCGAGATCAAGCGCCTGTGGGTCGACCCCCGCACGCGCGGTCTTGGTCTGGCCCGGCGTCTCCTGTCCGAACTCGAGGAACGCGCCGCCCGGCACGGCAGCGATCGCGTACGGCTCGACACCAACAAGGCCCTGGAAGCCGCCATGCGCCTCTACCGCACCAGCGGCTACACCGAGGTGCCCGCCTTCAACGACGAGCCCTACGCCCACCATTGGTTCGAAAAACGGCTCACCCCCCAGGACCGGCGCTAGGGGGCCGAGCCGACTCCGAACGTGGACTCCTACGCGACCCAGCAGTAGACGTGCCGCCCCTGGCGTCGGGCGCTGCCGGCGAGCGCAGCCAGATCACTCAAGATTGCTTCGGCCACCTCCGCGGCGATGGCTTCGCCGTCCTCCGCCCGCTGCAAGGACCATGCGACGGCGGCATCCTTCAACCCGTCCCGTTCGGCCTCGGCCAGCGCTGCGGACAGGCGCGGCGAGATCGCGAAGACGAGGGGCCCGTCATCGTCCAGGCCTGCGACGCGACGAGGCTCATCGGCTTCGACGAGGTCCTCGAAGCCGACGCCGGTGAACAGGCACTCCCACTCGACCACAGCCTCTTCGGGATCGAAATTGCCGAAGGACAGCGACTCGAAGGCGGGTTGCGGCCCAGTCCGAAGAACCAGGGCGGCGGACGCGTCATGCGGGGCCGCGAAAAACTCGACGATGATGCTCATCCCGGAATCATGCCGGACCGCTCACGTGAGTGGCCGCCCGGACCTGGGACACAGATCCGGGCGGCCTGATCAAGCGATCCGGCTGACGCGACAGGCCGGAAGGGTGCTACAAGCCCTGCCTGGTCCCCGGTATGGCGGGGTCGAGGCGCGCGTTCGCTCCGTTGATCACGAACTGTGAGCCGGGCTCGATCAGGATGTCTCCGTCCCGAGAGTCGCTGATCTTGACGTTGCTGAGCGTCGCGCTGCCGCGCGCGCCGCCCATGGCGAGGATGCCGGAGCCGTTGTTGGACTTGGAGATCGTCACGTTGCTGACCTTCACGTCCGGCATGGCACCTCCCCCGGTCTTGAACTGGATCCCGTCGTACGTCGAGTCATGGATGTCGGTGTCGCGGATCGTGACACCCGGGATGCTCGGACCCTGCGCGAACAGCGTGATGGCCCCGAACTCCTGGTCCTCGTTCCAGAACGCCCCGCCGGTGCGGTAGAGGCCGTTGTTCGCGATCAGTGTCTGCCCGGTGAAGGGGATCGGGTCATGGTCGGTCGCGAGCATGATGCCGGGGTAGTTCATGGTGTCGTACACCAGGTTGTTCTCGATCTTGTTGCCGTAACCGCCGTACACCGCGATGCCGTTGGCACGCCACGGCAGCTGCACCGTGTTGTTGCGGAACACGTTGTCGTGGCCGACGTCGACCGACGGATCCTTGACGTACTTGCTGGCCCACACGGCGAGCGCGTCGTCACCGGTGTTGCGGAACGAGGAGTTGAAGACGGACGAGTTGCGGGTGCCGTTGGTGAAGTTGACGCCGTCGGCGTAGGTGTTGCGGATGCGCATCCCGCTGAATTCGAGGCCGTCGCCGGGGCCCCACAGCTCCGGGATGTTGCTGTAGTCGCGGCCGACCCAGGCGCCTACGTTGGCGTGCTCGATCCACACGTTCGCAATCTTGGTGTTCTTGCCGAAACGGCCGTTGAGACCGACACCGCCTTCGGCGTTGCCGTCGCCGCCGCGGATGGTGCCGGAACCGAAGATGGCGATGTCGGAGATCTTGGTGTTGTCGTCGATGTCGAAGCCGAAGTTGCCCTCGTGCGGGTGGTTGATGCCGCCCGCGTCCTGCGGCGGGATCAGCGAGTACAGCTGCGCGTGCCACATGCCGGCGCCTCGGATCGTCACGTCCTTGATGCCCACCTGGTTGAACTGGCCCCGGTTCAGCGGGTCATCGGTGAGGATCTTCTTCTCCTGGCGCCACTGCCCGGCCGGGATCCACACGCAGTCGATCTCACCGTTCTGGTCGGCGGTGACCGCCTTCTGGATCGCGTTCGCGTCATCGATTCCGTCGTTGGGGACAGCCCCGTACTCGGTGATCGACCTGCACGAGGCGGGCTTGCTCGCCGCCGGCGCCACCTGCTCCAGATCGATCAGGTCGATCGTGTAGTACGCGGCGTCGTCACCGGCATCGCGCTGCAGGCGGAATGTGGTGCCTTCGGGATAGGTCTGGGCGAGCAGGGCGTGTGACTCGTCGAAGAGCCGGCGCGCGTCGCCTCCAGGGGTGTTGGTCAGGCCCTCGGGCTGGTCCGTGTTCCCGTACAGCCAGCTGTGCTTGGACGAGAGGGTCAGCTTCTGGACGTACTTACCGTTGGCGTAGAGGCTCAGTGTCTTCTCCTGGCCTCCGCCGCCCGGAGCGTCGGGGATGGAGTTGCGTACGACGATGGAGTTGGTCGCGCTGGTCGAGGTGAACTCCACGTACTGGCCGGTCGAGTTGAGCCGTACCGACTTGCGGCCCGAGGACTCCGTGGCGAAGTTGGTGTGACCGAAGGTGCGCTCGGCGTCCGCTTCCAGGAGTGTGCCGTTGTGCTTGCCGTCCTCCGCCTCGTACTCGACGTAGGGTGCTGCCGCGCCGCGGCCGACCACGATGGAGCGTGCGAAGACGTTGTTGTCCTCGTTCGTCTCGTCCACGACGCCGGTGGCGTCCGCGGTCGCGGTGAGTGTGGCCCCGCCGCTGGCGGCGGTCCACTTGCCCGAGAGGTCGACGGTGGCGCTCTCGCCGGCGGCGATGGCGGGCGTGGTGCCGTTCAGCGTCTTGTCGCCCACGGTCAGGCGGGTCACCGACCCGGCGCTCACGGCGCTGGTCCCGCGGTTGTGCACCCTCGCCGCGAAGGTGACGTCGGCGCCGACCGCGGGGTTGGCCGGGTTCGACGTGATGCCGGTGACCTCCAGGTCGGGGCCGGGGCTCTGGCCGACGGTCAACTTCGCGTCGGCGGTGCGGCTGTTGTTGTCGTTGTCCTGCTCGGCGACCGTGTCACCGGGGTCCACCACCGCGGACACGGTGTAAGAGCCTTGTGCCCGCTTGCCGATGTCGACCGGGACCGTGGCCGCCTCACCGGCGCCGAGCGCGCCGACCTTGGCGTTGCCCGCGACCGTACCGCCCAGACTGACGTCGACGGTGGTGGCGGCGGAGGCAGCCGAACCGGTGTTGCGCACGGTGGCGTCGACCTTGATGGCATCGCTCTCGCTGGGCTGCGCGGGCCGCCAGTCCAGGTCGGCGACGGTCAGGTCGGGGTTGGGCGCCGGGGTGCCGTTGACCTCGAACTCCGCGACCTGACCGCCGTATCCGGAACTGTTGGAGTAGATCTTCAGCCGGACCTCGGCGTAGCGCCCGGACACCGGGATCGTCACGCTGTTGCGGTTGCCGGCGGGGTCGAAGGTGTAGTCGGCCCTGGCCTTCACCGTGCTGAAGTCGGGGGCGGACTGCGTGCGGCCGAGCACCTCGATGTTCTGCTTACGGGCCGACCAGGCAGCGTCCGGGTTGAGCTTGAGGACGACCGAGTCGAGTTCCGCGTCGGCGCCGAGCTTCACGGTCAGCGTCGACGGATGGCCGCCGGCTTCCCAATAGGTGTTCGTGCTGCCGTCGTTGGCGTTGGGAGCGAAGTAGTTCTGGGTGGACGTGGATGCCTCGATGGGCTTCTTCAGCGCCAGGTTCGTGGCCGCCTTGGGCGCCGACGGTGCCGCGTGGGCGGCGACGGGCAGAATCCCGGCGGCCAGTAATGCGGCGGTGAGCCAGACGCCGATGGTGCGTCGGCTCCGCTGTCTCCATCTCACGATGATCCTTTCGGCGTACGGGGACTGACGCGTTCATGACATAGCGACCCTTACGACATACCGGCCCACATCTGTGGCGCGTTTTTTCAGGGGGTGGGGCGTGGGGGCGTCGGCAGCACTCAACCGCCACCGCAGCAAGAACGCAAGATGCGTGGCATGGATTGCAAATAATCGACAGAGTTACGAGATCCTCAGATGGTTCGTTGGATCTGTCGAACTACCCGGCCCGCAGCCGGTCATCACTCCGTCTGTTCGCGGCCGAATCACGCCACGGTTTCGGTGGGCCGCCGCGGTGTCAGAGACGCGCCGAGTCGGCCAGCACCTCTCGCGCGGCGCGCGTACCCGACGCCAGCGCGCCCTGCACCGAACCGGTGGCCCGGTGGTCCCCGCACACATACCTTCCCGGGCTGTGGCGGGCAGTGCGGCTGAGCGGCCAGGGCGGCAGCATGGCGGGCAGTGCTCCCGCCACGGTGCGTACGGCCACCTGCTGCCAGCCCCTGGTGTCGGTGCCGTACAGCTCGGCCAGGCGTCGCAGGACGGTGCCGGCCACGCCGGGCTCGTCCGCGCCGAGCACCGAGGTGGAGATCAGCGCTGTGCCGGGCGGCGCGTAGGTGGGGGCGACCTCGCTGAGCACACAGGTGTTCAGCACGGCCCCGGTGCTGTCGACCAGCAGGGTCGGTTCTCGCAGCGGCGTGCTGCCCGACGCGTGGTAGTAGGTGGTGACCGTACGCCCGTCGGGCACGGGCAGGCCCGGCAGCAGGCGGGCCGCCGTCGCGGCATCGGTCGCGATCACGACGCGCGGGGCCGCGATCTCCCGGCCGTCCGTCAGGAGCACGCCCCCGGCGGTCACTTCGGCGACAGGGGTATCCAGCCGTAGGACGCCGGGGGGCAGGTTATCGGCCAGTTGCGCGGGCACCGCGCCGATGCCTGCGGCGGGCAGACACAGGGATCCGCGGACCATGCTCCGCCACACCAGATGGAAGAAACGGGCGGAGGTCTCCAGGCGATTCTCCAGAAAGACCCCCGAGAGGAACGGGCGCAGGACGTGGTCCACTGCCGCGCCCGAAAGGCCCGCCCGGGACAGAGCGGCCGAGGTGAAGCGGTCCTGGCCCCGTTTGAGAAGGGAGACGGGCAGCACGGCGTCGCGGGCGGTGAGCACCGCCATGGCGGCGAGGTCGCGGGAGGCGAGGACCCGCCCGGGCAGCAGGGATCCTGCCGCGCGGGGCTGCCTGGTCGGATCGACGAGTCGGACCGGCCCGTCCGGCGTGTGCGCGAGGAGGCCGGGGGTGAAGGGCCGCAGCCGAAGACTCCGCAGATAGACGCGCCGCTTTACCTGCGGGTAGGCGGTGTTGAACACCTGGAACCCGCGATCCAGCAGGAACCCGTCCTGGCGGTCCGTCCGCATCCGGCCGCCCGGCCCGTCGGACGCCTCCAGCAAGGTCACCCGGCGCCCGGCGCGGCACAGGTCCAGGGCGCAGGCGAGACCGGCGAGACCGGCACCGACGACCACGACGTCCGCTGATCCGTGGTCATGGACCTTCGCCATCCGGCTCTCCTCCGTCTGCCCTTGACGCTCCGCTGTCCGCACCTTCGGAGGCCTGTTCGGTCCCGAAATGCCCCCCGTGGTGTTCCGCTCCATCATGGGACTCGTCGTCCCGACGATCGGAAGGAACACGCCACATGGCCAAGGACAAGAAGCTGCGCAAAGGCGACGAGGTCACGTGGAGCAGCCACGGGCAGACCACCCCCGGCACCGTGAAGAGGAAGATCACCGGGCGCACCGAGACCGCCGGCCGCACCGTCGACGCGTCCAAGGACGAACCGCAGTACGAGGTGGAGAGCGAGAAGTCCGGCCGCCGAGCGGTCCACAAGCCGGAGTCACTGCACAAGAAGCGAAAGTCATCATGAGCAAGGCAGCTGAAACGGACCGCCAGGACCGCCAGGACCGCCAGGACCGCCAGGACCGCCAGGAGACTTTGGAGCAGTTCGACGAGGCCGTGAACATGACCGCGGGCGAACTCGAGAAGTGGCTCAAGACAGAGGATTCCCGCAGCGTGGGCCAGTCCGACGGCTCATCGGAGAGCGTGGGCCACGCCTCGGGCCGCCGCATCGTCAAACTGCTGCACACCAAGAAGGCCGACCTGACCGACAGCGACGTCGCCCACATGCGCAAGGTCGTCGGCTACGTCCATCGGCACATCAAGCAACGCCCGAAGGGCGACATCACCGAGACACCCTGGCGGTACTCCCTCATGAACTGGGGCCACGACCCCGAGAAGCCGGGCTCCGCGTCCTGAAATCCGGATGCGGGGCCCGGCCTGCGGACCGTGGGTCAGCTCTTGGGCATGAGGACGGTGTCGATGAGGTAGACGTTGGCGTTGGCCGTCTTGACGTTGCCGCAGACCACCTTGGCGCTGTCATTCACCTTGTACGACTCGCCCGACCCTGACGTGGTCAGGGTGCCTCCCTCCAGCGTCTTGAAGGTGCCGTCCGACATCTCATCCGGCGTGATCTTCTCCCCTGCCACGTGGTAGGTGAGGATCTTGGTGAGCTGGGCCTTGTCGTTCAGGACCTTGTCCAGGTCGGCCTTCGGGATCTTCTCGAAGGCTTCGTTGGTGGGCGCGAACACCGTGATGTTCTTCGCGTTGTTCAGCGTGTCCACGAGACCGGCCTTCTGGACCGCCGTCACCAGGGTGGACAGCTCCGGGTTGTTCGATGCGGCGGTCGCCACCGGGTCCTTGGCCATGCCGTCGAGCGAGCCCGCGCCGTCCTTGGGGACGGAGGAACAGGCCGGACCGAACGGACCCTCGGAGTCACCGGCCGCCGCCGACGGTGCGAACGCCGCGAGCGAGAGGGGCAGCGCCAGTGCCGCGGCTCCCAGCGCGATCCGGGTCGTTGCGCGATGAGCAGTCATGATCAACCCTCCTTCGGCGGACAGGCGTCCACCGGCCCCCCTGACGGCCTGCAGGCCGGTGAAGGCGCGGGGCCACCGGGTTGGCGCGTCTCCTTCACGCCCTCACATCAGGCATTCGTCACAGACCGCCCGTTTGGATTGCCCAGGTATAGGACTTTTTTTCCTTTCGCTCCCATATTTCCGGGATGAACCCGGGTGAAGGTGGCGCAGCGGCCAATCCGGAGCACGTACGCCAACGAATCATCTGCATCAGAAGTCCATCGGACGCTCATGCAGACCCGAGGCGGCAGCCATGCTCACGTTGATCCTCATCGGTCTGCTGGGCGGACTGATCACGGCCGTCTCACCCTGCATCCTGCCGGTGCTGCCGGTGGTCTTTCTGGCCGGCGGCCCCGACGCCCAGGCTTCCCCCCAGCCGCGCGAAGCTCCCGCTCGGCGGAATCGGCGACCGTACGCGGTGGTGGCCGGGCTGGTGCTCAGCTTCAGCTTCTTCACGCTGCTCGGCGTCACGCTGATCTCCGCGCTCGGCCTGCCGCAGGACATCCTGCGCTACGTCGGCCTTGCCCTGCTCGTGCTCCTGGGGCTCGGCCTGATCTTCCCGCCAGTGGACCGACTGCTGGAGAAGCCCTTCGCCCGGATTCCCCAGCGGCAGGTCAACAAGGAAGGCAGTGCCTTCGTCCTCGGCATGGGGCTCGGTCTGCTGTACGTCCCCTGCGCGGGGCCTGTCCTGGCCGCCATCACCGTTGCCGGTGCCCGGGGCGAGATCAGCGCCGACATAGTGACCCTGACGGTGTCCTTCGCCGTCGGCACGGCGCTCCCCCTGCTGGCCTTCGCTCTGGCGGGCCGCCGCGTCGCCGAGCGCGTCACCGCTTTCCGCACAAGGGCCCGCAAGCTGCGCATCGCCGCGGGCACCCTGATGATCGTGCTGGCCTGCGCGCTCGCGTTCAACGTCACGGACGCCATTCAGCGGGCGTTGCCCGACTACACCTCGGCGGCGCAGAGGAAGGTCGAGGACAGCGACACCGCGCGCCAACATCTGTCAGGCCTCTACAACAACGCCAACAAGGATCTCGCCCGCTGTGAGGACGGCGCCGACGAACTGCGCTCCTGCGGCAAGGCTCCGGCCATCGACGGCATCGAGAAGTGGCTCAACACTCCCGACGGCCGGCCCATCGACATCAAGTCGCTGCGCGGCAAGGTCGTCCTGATCGACTTCTGGACCTACTCCTGCATCAACTGCCAGCGCAGCCTGCCCCACATCGAGGCGTGGAACCGCGTCTACAAGGACAGCGGCCTCGAGGTCATCGGCGTGCACTCACCTGAGTTCGCCTTCGAGAAGAACCCCGACAACGTCGCCGACCAGGCCAGAAAGCTCGGCGTCGACTACCCCGTCGCCCTCGACAACCAACTGACCACCTGGGACAACTACCGGAACCGCTTCTGGCCCGCCAAATACCTCGTCGACGCCCAAGGCACCGTGCGGTACTTCAAGTTCGGCGAGGGACAGTACGACCAGACGGAAGACTTCATACGCACCCTCCTCAAGCAGGCTGACCCACAGATCCAGTTGCCGCCGAAGACCGGCCAGGAGGACGCTGAGCTCACCCAAGACCGCACACCGGAGACGTACCTCAGCAACCTGCGTATCCGCGGCTACGTCGGAGAGCCATTGGTCGACGACAAGGCCACCGTCTACCGCATCCAGTCGGACCTACCTCGCAACAGGCTCTCACTGGGCGGCACTTGGACGGCGGGATACGAGTACTTCACCGCCGGCCCCGACGCACGGCTCGCCTTCGCCTACAAGGCCAAGAACGTCAACGTCGTCCTCTCCGGAAACGGCCCCGTGGAAGTCCTCCGCGACGGCAAGGTCATCAAGACACTCCAGGTGAACGGCGCCCCCACCCTCTACTCACTGATCGACGACGACAGTGCGCACGAAGCCACCGTCGAGATCCGTCCCGCCGCGGGGATCCAGGCGTACTCCTACACCTTTGGATGAGCCGTCGGACGATGCGTGCCGATGGGCATACGGCTGCGTCTCGGGTCGCACAGGTGTGAATACGCGAGGGGCGGCTACATATCCCTCATGCCGCATCATGATCTTGTCGTCGTCGGAGCGGGCACCGGCAATGCGCTCATCGACGACCGCTTCGCCCATTTGGATGTCGCCGTCGTCGCGGAGGGGCCCTTCGGGGGTACGTGCCTCAATGCGGGGTGCATTCCCAGCAAAATGCTCGCGTTGACCGCGGACGTGGCCCGTCATGTGCGGGAGAGCGAGCGTCACAACGTCCGGGCCACGCTGGAGGGTGTCACATGGCCGGCGGTCCAGGAGCGTGTCTTCGGGCGGCTCGACGCCGCATCGCGCGACGGGGAGCAAGGCCGTCGGGAAGAGGATTTCGTGACGGTCCACCGGGGGCACGCTCGGTTCACCGGTGAGCGTGAGCTGCTCGTGGAGAGCGACGGCGGGAGCGAGCGGGTCACGGCGGACCGGATGGTGATCGCCGGGGGCGGGCGCCCCGTGGTGCCGCCGGTGGTCGCCGACTCGGGGCTGCCCTTCGAGACCTCCGACACCGTGATGCGGCTGGACCAGGTGCCCGAGCGGATGGTCATCCTCGGCGGCGGCTACATCGCGGCGGAGCTGGCCCACGTCTTCCACTCGGCCGGGGCCGCCGTCACCGTCGTCGAGCAGCAGGAGCGGCTCCTGATGCCGCAGGACGAGGAGATCTCCCGGGTCTTCACCGATCTCGTGGACGGTCAGTGGTATCTACGGCTCGGGCGCGAGCTGAGCGAGGTGGCCGGTGAACCGGGCAAGCTGCGGCTAACGCTCGACGACAAGACGGTGATCGAGGCGGACACCCTGCTCGTCGCCGTCGGGCGCCGTCCCAACAGTGACCACCTCGACGTCGAGCGGGCCGGCATCGAATGCGATGACAACGGCCTGATCACCGTCGACGCACAGCTGCGGACCAGCGCCTCCGGCGTCTGGGCGCTGGGCGACATCGCGGGCGGCGGCCCCCCGCTGAAGCATGTGGCCAACCGCCAGGCCACCGTGGTGGCCCACAACCTGCTGAACCCCGGCCGGCCGCGGTCGATGTCGTACGACGTGGTGCCATCGGCCGTGTTCACCTCCCCGCAGATCGCACAGGTGGGGCTCACCGAGCAACAGGCCCGTGAGCAGGGCCTCGACTACGCGAGCGGCATGCACCGTTACGAGGACGTGGCGTACGGCTGGGCTCTGGAGGACACCACCGGTTTCTGCAAGGTCTTGGCCGAACGCGGTACCGGCCGTCTGCTCGGAGCCCACATCCTCGGGGACCAGGCCGCCACCCTTGTGCAGCCGCTGGTCCTCGCCATGCGCTTCGGCCTGACGGCACGGGACGTCGCGGAACAACCGCTGTGGATCCATCCCGCATTGCCCGAGGTCGTCGAGAACGCCCTGCGTGACCTCGACGAATAACGCACGCGAGCCCACCAGACCCCCACGAGTTGGAGGCGTGCTGTGCGAAGGCCGGAATCGGGCGAACTGTTCCCGCCGATCGAGCCATACGACGAGGGGATGCTCGACGTCGGGAACGGTGACCTCGTGTACTGGGAGGTCTGTGGGAATACGGACGGCAAGCCCGCAGTCGTCGTCCACGGTGGGCCGGGGTCTGGATGCGGCGTCGGTGCGCGTCGGTACTTCGATCCGGAGAGGTATCGCGTCGTCCTCTTCGACCAGCGTGGTTGTGGGCGCAGCCGTCCGCACGCGAGTGATCCCCTCACCGACATGCGGCGCAACACCACCCAGCACCTGATCGCCGACATGGAGCAGCTGCGCGAGCACCTGGGGATCGAGCGCTGGTTGCTGTACGGCGGATCCTGGGGCTCCACGTTGCTCCTGGCCTACGCCGAGACGTACCCGGAGCGGGTCTCGGAGATCGTCATCTCCGCTGTCACCACCACCCGGCGCTCGGAGATCGACTGGCTCTACCGCGGTGTCGGCCGGTTCTTTCCCGAGCAGTGGGAACGCTTCCTCGCGGGTGCCCCCGGCACGCCGCGAGACGGCGACATCGTCGCGGCCTACGCGCGGCTGGTGGAGCACCCGGAGGCCGCGGTACGGGAGAAGGCCACGGCCGACTGGTGCGCCTGGGAAGACGCGGTCCTGTCCGGGGAGGCGAACGGCGCTGCCAACCCGTACGGCGACCGCCCGCCCTCCGCACAGCTGGCCCTGGTGCGTATCTGTGCGCACTACTTCTCCCACGGTGCATGGCTGGAAGAAGGCCAACTGCTGCGCGACGCCCATCGCCTGGCCGAGATCCCCGGCGTCCTGGTCCACGGCCGACTGGATTTGGCCGGTCCGGTCGACACCGCCTGGGAGCTCGCCCGCGCCTGGCCCGCCGCCGAGCTGATCCTCTTCGATGACGCGGGCCATTTGGGCAGTGACACGTCCCGCGCCCATGTACTCAGGGCCCTCGACCGTTTCGCTCACCAGGAGGACTGACCGGGGTCGCGGCACCGTGCCGGCGGTCAAGAGGCCTTTCGGACTACGAGCCGGATTCCGGGGAACTCGGCTCACGTCACGCAATGCTGGAATGCGATCTCCAAGGAGTGTGGCCATGTCGGCTTACGGCAATCCGTCAGCAGCTTCTTCCGGCTCCCGGACGAACGGTCTCGCGATAGCGGGACTCGTCTGCGGCATCGTCGGCGTGTTCTTCCTCAACATCATCCTCGGGCCGCTCGCGATCATCTTCGGTGCGGTCGCGCTGCGCCAGAAGACGTTCAGGGGCGGCGGAGGCATGGCGAAGGCCGCCATCATTCTGGGCATCATCGACGTAATTCTGTTCATCGTGCTGATCGCTCTCGCCGCGTCCGGCGGATTCACCTGGTACGTCGGCGGTTGACCGGAATCCGAGAGCAGGAGTTCCACCTTTCACGTCGGTCGGGGGGAATGCGTATCTAGCGCATTCCCCCCGGCCTTTTCACGTCTCGTCGAGGTGGCCGGTGAGGGCGTCGAGTTGGGCGACGACATCGGGGTGAGTGCGGGCCAGGTACGGGCGGGCCGTGTTCAGGGGGTCGATCAGGGCCGCTGGATCGTCGTGCGCGAGCGCCGCGTCCAACTGCCCGATCGGGGCCCGGGCCTGTGGCGGCAGCCCGGTGAGCGAGACGACCTGGCCCGCGAGGCGGCGCAGGGCGCCGGCATTGGTCCGGGCCCAGGCCGTGCGGGAGCGGTCGGCGGCGCGACGCCGACGAGTGGCCTGCACGCGTTGCTCTCCGGTACTCCCGGTCGGGCCGGGCCGCTGGCGCAGGTAGCGGCGTTCGGCGGCCTGGCGGCTGGCGACCCCCAGGGGGTGGGCGAGGTCGGCCCAGCTCGCTCCGGCATGGCGGGCGGTCTCGATCAGACCGGCTTCCCACGCGGCGAGCTGTTCACGGACCTCGCGCAGCAACAGCAGTGAGGCCAGGGCCTGTTCAGGGTTGGTGCGGCGAGCGGACGACGCGTCGGTGTCGGCCTCCTGGGCGACCTGCACGGCGTCACTGATGGCTTCCAGGGCGGCCGCGGCGGCCAAGAAGGACGCCGGGTTGTGAGCCTGGGCCTGGGGTTGTTCCGGCGGGCCGGTCGCTGCCATGGGGCCTCCTTCGTCGTTGTCATCGTGTGGACGACATGTAACTTGTCATCCATTGGACGACATGCTACAACCGAAGGCAGGTGAAGCGCATTGGCAGATACTGCCCGGACCTTCAGGAGGTGTTTCGCGATGTTGATGCGCACCGACCCCTTCCGCGAGCTCGACCGCATCGCTCAGCAGCTGGTCGGCCCCGGCACCTGGTCTCGTCCTTCCGCGATGGCCATGGACGCCTATCGCGAGGGCGACGATTACGTGGTGGCCTTCGATCTGCCCGGCGTGACCGCCGAGGCGATCGACATCGACGTGGAACGGAACATGCTGACCGTCAAGGCCGAGCGCCGCCCGGTCGCCAAGTCCGAAAGCGTCCAGATGGAACTTTCCGAACGGCCTCTGGGCGTGTTCTCCCGCCAGATCGTGCTGGCCGACACGCTGGACACCGAGCGCATCAAGGCGGACTACGACGCGGGTGTGCTGACCCTGCGCATCCCGATCGCCGAGCGCGCCAAGCCCCGCAAGATCTCCATCGGGACCGAGACGTCTCCCAGGGAGATCAGCGGCTGAGCCGCTCACGAGTGGCGCGGAGGACAGACACCCCCTGACTCCGTCCTCCGCGCCCGACGGGGCGACGAAGCACGTTTTCAGAAGGCCAACGTCCCGGCCCGCCCCCCAGACCCTCCCGCGGGGGCCGCCCAGCTGCCCGGCCCCCGCGACACGACCTCCGCGACGAGAAAGGCGCGCACACAGCGATGTTCGAACGACCTGAACCCACCCGGCCCTTCCCCGCGATGACCTACCAGCAGATGCTGGAAAAGGTCCGCTACGAAGGCGCGTACCCCACCCGGGAGCGGGCCGAGGAAGCCGTCCGGCTGGTCCTCGGCGGACTCGGCAGGCAGCTGACCGGGGACGAACGCGTCGAGCTCGCCGCCCGCCTCCCCGTAGAGGCCGCCCTCGTCCTCACCGCCCAGATCCCCGACCCCCGGCCCCTGACCGGCTGGGGCCTGGTCAAGGACCTCGCCACCCGGGCCGGGGCGAGCCCCGCCACCACGCGCTGGGACACCGGCGCTGTCCTGTCCGTCGTCGCCGCTCTGGCGGGCTCCGATCTGCTGACCCGTATCCTGGCCCAACTCCCCTCGGGCCACGCGCTCCTGTTCGGCCGAGCCGAGCTCATCCAGGCCGCGTAAGCCACCCTGCGGGCTCAGCGCCGTCGGCGTAGGGCAGTGACGGCGCCCAGCACCGCGCCCACCAGCAGGACGGCCCCGCCCCGCAGCCACACCTCGCGCTCGATCTGCGTCGCAAGCAGGACGCAGGACACCGCGCCGAGCACCGGCAGGACCGTCGGAGCCCGGAAGTGATCCCCCGGCGCCGCATCACGGCGCAGCACCAGAGCCGCCGTGTTGACCAGGAAGAAAACCACCAGCAGGAGGAGGACCAGGGTCGAGGCGAGCGTCGACACGTCGCCGGTCAGCGCGAGCAGCAGCGAGAGGGCGGTGGTCACCGCGATCGCCGCCCACGGCGTACGCCTGCCGGGCAGCACCTTGGTGAGGAAGCCCGGCAGCAGCCGGTCACGTGCCATGCCGTAGGCGAGGCGCGAGGACATGATGCCGGTGAGCAGGGCGCCGTTGGCGACGGCGACCAGAGCGATGGCGCTGAACAGCTCCGTGGGGACACCGCCCGCCGCCCGGACGACTTCGAGGAGCGGCCCGCTGGACTCGACGAGCGTCTTGGTCGGCACGGCGGCCGCCGCGGCAGCACCGACCAGTGCGTAGACCGCGCCCGCGGTGATCAGCGCGCCGAAGAGGGCCCGCGGATAGGAGCGGCGCGGGTCCCGGGTCTCCTCCGCCACGTTGACGGAGGTCTCGAACCCGACGAACGAGTAGTACGCAAGCACCGCCCCGCTCAGGACGGCTGCCACCGGCCCGTGTTCCGGTGTCCCCAGGTCGGTCAGCCGCCCGACGTCACCGTCACCGCGCAGCACGATCCACACGCCGAGCCCGATCACGATCAGGAGCCCGCCCACCTCGATGACGGTGGCCAGGACGTTGGCCCGCGTCGACTCGCTGATCCCCCGCGCGTTCAGCAGGGCGAGCGCGGCCAGGAACACGACCGCGACGAGCGCCACCGGAAGGGTGACGAACTCCGCCAGATAGTCACCGGCGAAACCGCGGGCCAGAGCACCGACCGACACGATCCCGGCGGCCAGCATGCAGAAACCAGCGAGGAATCCGGCGAACGGCCCATACGCAAGGGTCGCGTAATGCGAGGCGCCACCTGCCCGGGGGTACTTGGTGGCGAGTTCGGCGTACGAGGCGGCCGTCAGGAGCGCCAGACACAGCGCCACGACGAGGGGCACCCACACGGCGCCACCCGTGTCGGCCGCGACTTGGCCCACCAGGACGTATACGCCCGCGCCGAGGACGTCTCCAAGGATGAAGAAGTAGAGCAGGGGGGTGGTCAGTGATTTCTTGAGCGGAGTCGCCGTGTCGGACGCCGCAGGAACGGTACGGGGAGATTTCACGCGCACACACGTACCCGGTTCGGCGTCCGGCAGGCGGCGAACCCCTCGAACGCCTGCGAGGGTGAAAGGGAATGACGACGGACGGGCCGGGTACCGGGAAGCCGCCGCATCCGACGAGGGCTGGAGAGCCGAATGGCTGTACGACACCGATTGATCAAACGGTCCGTGGCAGACGTCTGGGCGGTCCTCTCGGACGGGTCACTGTACGGCGACTGGGTGGTGGGCACGGCCCGGTCGGAGCCCAGGGAGGGCCACTGGCCCGAGGTCGGCTCCAGCATCACGTACACCGTGCGGGTGGGCTGGCGGACGCTGTCGGGAACCACGACCGTGCGGCGCTGCGAAGAGCCCCGCATTCTGGAACTCGAGGCCGACAGCGGATGGCTCGGAGCCGCGCGCATCGCCGTCGACGTACGTCCCTGGGGCGAACACGCCCTGGTCATCGTCGACGAGCACCCGCTGACCGGCCCCGGCGGGAAGCTCCACAACGTGGCCGTGGACGCGCTGATCCAACTGCGGCACCGCGCCATGCTCGCCCGGCTGGCGGACGTCGTGGAGAAAAGCCCGAAGCGCACGTACGAATCGGCCTGAGAGCCGGACGAGCACGTTGGCTGAGGGGGGCCCGCGGCCCCCACACAGGATCGATCGACTCGCCGGGCCCGACAGGCCGGGCGGACGTCAGGAGTCAGGCATGCCGGACGCGGTGATCATCGGCGCGGGGCCCAACGGTCTCGTCGCGGCGAATCTGCTCGCCGACGCCGGATGGAGCGTGGAGGTCCTCGAGGAACAGGATGAGCCGGGCGGCGCCGTCCGCAGCGACCGCGGCGTTCATCCCGACTACGTGAACGACCTCTTCAGCGCCTTCTATCCGCTGGCCGCGGCCTCCCCGATCCTCGCCGACCTCCAGCTCCAGCAGGAGGGCCTCAGCTGGAGCCACGCCCCCCGCGTCCTGGCACACCCCCTGCCCGACGGCCGGTGCGCGGTCCTGGCACGCGGGGCGGCGGACACGGCAGCCGGCCTCGACGCGTTCGCGGCGGGCGACGGGGCGTCCTGGCTCAACCTCTGCGCCACCTGGAACCGCGTGGGCCCCGACGTCCTCGGGGCTCTGTTCACCCCGTTTCCGCCCGTACGGCACGGGGCCCGGCTCGCCGCGAAGCTGCGGGGTGCCGGCGGGCTGCGGATGGCACGGACGATGGTGCTGCCGGTACGGCGCCTGGGCGAGGAGGAGTTCCGCGGTGAGGGCGGCCGGCTCCTGCTGGCGGGCAACGCGCTGCACGCGGACCTCGGCCCGGAAGCGGCCGGCAGCGGAGGCTTCGGCTGGCTGATGTCCATGCTCGGCCAGACCTACGGCTTCCCCGTGCCGGTCGGCGGGGCGGGCGCGCTCACCGGGGCCCTGGTGCGGCGCCTCGAGCGGTTCGGAGGCGTGGTCCGGTGCGGGGAGCGCGTGCGTGAGGTCGTCGTACGGGGCGGTCGCGCTGTCGGTGTGCGCACCGCCGGAGGCGAGAACGTGCCGGCGTCCCGCGCGATTCTCGCCGATGTGTCCGCACCGGCCCTCTTCGGCGAGCTGGTCCACGAGCGCCACCTGCCCGGTCGGCTGCTGGGGGATCTGCGCCGCTTCCAGTGGGACTTCGCGACCTTCAAGGTCGACTGGGCGCTCAACGGGCCGGTGCCCTGGACGGCGCCGGAGGCGGCCACGGCGGGGACGGTGCATCTGGCCGAAGGTGTCGACGGGCTCACCCGGTTCGCGGCGCAGATCGCCATGGGACAGGTACCCGACCGCCCCTTCCTGCTCTTCGGGCAGATGACCACCGCCGACGCCTCGCGCTCACCAGCCGGCACCGAGTCGGCCTGGGCCTACACCCATGTTCCGCAGCGCATCAAGGGCGACGCGGGCGAGGACGGCCTGACCGGGTCCTGGGACCAGCGGGAACAGGAGGCGATGGCGGACCGCATGGAGAACGAGGTGGAACGCTGGGCGCCGGGCTTCCGCTCCCGCATCAGGTCCCGGCGCCTGCTCGCCCCGACCACGCTCCAGGCCATGGACGCCAATCTGCACGGGGGCGCGATCAACGGCGGCACGGCATCCGCCCACCAGCAGCTGGTGTTCCGCCCCACGCCGGGCATGGGCCGCCCGGAGACTCCGGTCAAGGGCCTTTACCTCGCCTCGGCCGCCGCCCACCCCGGCGGCGGCGTCCACGGAGCCCCCGGGGCCAACGCCGCCCGTGCCGCGCTGCGGGGCCGGATCGGCCGCCGCCTTCGACGCGGCTGACCCGGATTCACCCGACGGCCGCCGGACCGGGCTCAGTCGGTGATCTCCGCCGCACGCCCGCCAGGTCCGAGCAGGCCCGTGGACGAGAACTCCGAGCGCATCAACTCCTGGCGCGAGTACCGGGTGACCAGGGGCGGCAGGCCGGCCCGCACCGCCTGCAGCGCCCTGAGCCAGCCCGGCACGTACACGGTGGCCGACCGGCGCTCGACCGCGTCCGCCAGACAACGGGCCACGTGTTCCCGGGGATAGATCTTGCGGGCCGGCGGCGGCATGTGCGCACGGAGTTCACGCAGCACGGCGTGCTGGTCGGCATCGCGGATCATGTCCGTGTCGGTCCAGTTCAGATAGGCGGCCCCCACGGCGACGCCCCGCGGGGCGAGTTCCGCGCGCAGCGATTGGCTGAGGGACTCCACGCCCGCCTTGGAGGCGCAGTAAGCGCTCATGAGCGGCGATGCGCCGATGGAGGCGAGTGAGGCGATCTGCAGGAAGTAGCCGCGACTGTCGAGCAGTTGGGGCAGGAAAGCCCGGGCGGTGTTCGCGCTGCCGACGAGATTGACGTCGATGACGCGTCGCCAACTGGCGGGGTCGGAGTCGACGAACGGTCCGCCCTCGGCGATTCCCGCGTTGGCGACGACGACCGATGCGGGGCCCTGGCGCTCGCGCACCTCGTCGGCCACGCGCGCCATCGCCGCATCGTCGGTGACATCCACGTACCAGTGCCGCGACGGCGTGGGAAGCTCCTGGGCCACTCGGGCGAGTGACTCCTCCTCCAGGCCGAGCAGTGCCACCGTGGCTCCCCTGGCGGCGAGCTCTTTGGCCACGGCCTCTCCCACACCGCGCGCGGCGCCGGTCACGACAGCTGTGCGACCGCGCAGGACATGCTTCCGGTCGGTCACGAGAACTCCTCCGGGTGGGGACGGCAGCGACGGGTGCTCCACCCGCCAGGACGCACACGGTCATGGTGGCAGGCGGCGCCGAGGGCCGCATACCAGGCGTCGGCGGTCGCAAACCCCGGGCGCCTGCGGCTCACGTCACAGCTTCGGGTGGCGTCCGGCGCTTTCTCGTGGGCACACTGACCTTGAGGTCAGGAAGCGGCCGCGCCCAAAAGCCCTGCTTCCCCGGAGCACGTGTTGTTCTTCCTCAGCCGCCATCCACACGAACCCCGCCTCGGCGGGGATTTCGTCGACCTCGGCGATGAAATCGAGCCCGGGCAGGAAACCGGCGTCCGTCGGCCTGTCCCGGCTCCCGCACCGTGGTTGTGGACAGGTACGTGCCGGTGGCCGCCTCGCCCACTCTCCGCCTGCCATGGTGCGCGCACGCGCGAGCAAAAGGGCGGCCGAGTTACCCCCGCATGACTGCCTGTCGAGGGCGTCCAGCCCGTAGAGAGCGAAGGAGACCTGCCGTGCTGATGGCCGACCCGAGAGTACTGCGCGACCTGGTGGAGCAGTACGACGCACTGAGCGCGCTGCACGCGCGCAACGGGGCCTGCGAGGCCCGCAAGCGGCTCGAGGACATCGCGTACACCCTCTGTGTGTCCACCGGCACCCGTGAGGTGGTGTCGGCCCTCGCGGCCGCCCGTTCGCAGATGGCCATGGCCGAGGGCGAACCGGACGCCCCGCAGCCCGTGTGAGGGCCGGCGGGGCAGTGCCCTCGTTCAGGGTGTCGTGAGGAGAGCTGAGACCAGCTCGTCCAGGTCCAGGGCGGCGCTCTCCTCGGGGGCGGGCAGCAGAGCGTACGACTCACGGATGAACGCCTCGACCGGCGCCCGCTCCAGTTCGCCACGGACACGTCCGCTCGGGGACGTCAGGGTCACGAGCACCCGGTGACGCCCCGTCGGCCGGACCACGACATCGCCTTCGCCCGCCGGGGCGTGCAGCCCCGACGCCAGCAGGTTCCGGGAGAACACCCAGGTCGTCGGGGCCTGCTCGGCCGCGGGCGGCGGGAACGTGAGGGTGACGGCCAGGGGGTCCTTCGTGGAGTACGTGAGGACCAACTCTGCTTCGAGCACGAAATCGAGGGCGTCGACGCACAGGTGAGACCGGATGGGGCAGGTGAGGCTGGATTCCATGGAACACGGGGTTCCCGGCACTCGCTCATGCATGCACAGCGACAGCTGTCCGGGTGACACATTCGTCCAAAGCTGACGCCGTACGGGCGGCGCCCACGGCGGAGGACACCGCCGTGGGCGCATGGCCGCTCAGCGTCCGAGCGCCTTCTTCAGCTGCTGCTTGTTCATCGACGAACGTCCGTCGACGTTCTTCTTCTTCGCCTCTTCGTAAAGCTGGTCTTTGGTGGGGCCCTGCGACCCGCTGTGCGAACGCTCCCCGCCGCGCTGCGACGCCGACTTCGGATCCTTCGTCGACGTCTTGCTGGCGGTCTTCGACTCGCCGGAACGGGCCCGCTCCTTGTTGACCGTGCGCGCCGCGATCTCCTTGGCCCTGCCCTTGGAGGCACCGCGATCCTCGGCGCTCTCCTTGATGTGTTCGTACTGGCGCTCGCGCTTGTTGCTGGAACCAGCCGGCATGGTGACCTCGCCTTTCTTGATGGCCCCGGCCACGGCGCGTGCTCGCTGTGGCCACCTTTCGGACATTTCCCAGTCTCACACCGGTATCCACGCTGCGCCCGGTCAATCATGTGGCGCTTCAGGCGGACAAACGCGCGTCGTCCTGCGAACGCACTCCCGTCAGTTGGGCACGTGCCGCGGCGATGGCCGTCTCGGGGGTCCGCGTTCCGGTGGAGACGCACAAGGTGTACGAGACGTCGTCCAACTGCCGCCGGACCTCGGCCGAGTCCTCCCGAGCCTGCAGATGCCGCAGCGAGGCGTGCGTTTCGAGCAGGGACTGCAGGAACGCGGGGTGAGGCCTGAGCACGGGGTGCTCCTTTCGGTGTATGCGATGTTTCGGTGAATGCGATGTTTCGGTGAATGCGATGTTGCGTGGATGCGATGAATTGCCGTCGGCCGGGAAAGGTCAGCTCACGCCTATGCGGATCGCCTCATTCCCCCGGGCAGGCACACGGCCCCGTACAGCACGCGCCTCATCCGCCTGATCGCTCGCATGAGTTGACCCCCTCCGGTCGGTACGGCCTCCCTGGCCGAGCTCTTCTTCTGTGCCCCGAAATTCGCTCGCCTATCAGGACCAAAGGCCCACGCGAGGGTGACTTGTGAAACGCATGATCGTGACCGGACCGGGAACCTGCCTGCGTGATCGCGAAGCGTTCGGCGCCGCTCCGGTGGTGTTCGCCGTCTGACCGGCAGAGGCTGGAGCCGGGTCACGCCGAGCGGAATGTCATCCAGGAGGAATCTGATGCCGGACAGCACCCTGCCGCTCCTCTCGCAGGGGTACGCATGGCTTCCCGATCTGAGCCGCCGCAAGGGCCCGGGGCCCGTCCGCACCCGCCTGTTGGGCAAACCCGCCATCGCCCTGCGAGGACCGGCCGCCGTCACGTTCTTCTACGACGAGAACCACGTACGGCGGCGTACCGCCTTGCCCGAACCGGTCCTGAGCACCCTGTTCGGCAAAGGCGCGGTGCACACCCTCGACGGATCGGAGCACCACGCGCGCAAGGCTCTTTTCGTCTCGCTCCTCAAGGACGCCTCGGCAGTGTCCCGTCTGGCGGAACAGGTGGCCGAGGAGTGGGAGCGGGCGAGCAAGGAGTGGACGCGTCGGCCGCAGGTGACGCTGTTCGACGAGGTGAGTCTCCTGATCACGCGTGCCGTGTGCCGGTGGGCGGGAGTGCCTCTGGCGGGGCGTCCGGACGACGACGAGGCGCGCCGCACCGCGCACGATCTGGTGGCCATGGTCGACGGCTTCGCGACCGGCGGCCCCCGGCACTGGCGGGCCCGGCGCGCGCGAGGCCGCCAGGAGAAGCGGCTGGCCGAGCTGGTCGAGGCGATGCGGGCGGACGAGGGCGGCTCGGCGACGAACGACGCGCAGCCCGATTCCGTGGTGCGGGCGGTGGCCGCGCACCGCGACGCCGACGGCGAACTCCTCGATCCGCGGACCGCCGCCGTCGAGATCCTCAACGTCATCCGCCCCACCGTCGCCGTCACCTGGTACACCGTGTTCGGCGCCCACGCGCTGCACCAGAATCCGGCGCTGCGAGAGCGGCTGGCCCAGGACCGTGACGGGTATGCCCGGGCGTTCGCCCACGAACTCCGGCGCTTCTACCCGTTCGCGCCGTTCGTCGCGGGACTGGCCCCCCACGACCTGGAGTGGCACGGCGAGCCGATCCGCGAGGGCTCCCTCGTCCTCCTCGACCTCTACGGACAGAACCACGACCCGGAGCTCTGGCACGACCCCTACATGTTCGCCCCCGAGCGTTTCGTGGGCCGCGAGCCCGGTCGCGACGAGCTGGTCCCGCAGGGCGGCGGGGACGCCGCAGAGGGCCATCGATGCCCGGGCGAGGACATCACCTTGGCGGTGCTGAGCACCCTGCTCCCCCGTCTCGCGCGACTCGAGTACGACATCCCCGATCAGGATCTGCGCATCCCGTTGAACCGGATGCCGACGAAACCCCGCAGCGGCTTCGTCATCACCGCGGCGCGCTGACATGTACACCACCCCGAACCAGCTGGATGGAGGCCCGGCATGAACCACAAGCACGGCAACGAGCGCGAGCAGGACCAGAAGCCGAAGCACGCGGAGACGGCCGCCGAGGAAGTCTTCGACGAGGCCGAGGACGCGGAAACCCGTGTCCCCGGCGGGGAACGGGACAGGAAGAAGGACGGCGAGGCGGCGGACGCGCTCACCCCCAACCCCTCCGCGCAGGATGACGTCCAGCGCGGCGAGGGACGCGGCAAGCACGACCGCTGAGGCAACGGCCAGGCACCCCGATCACTACGTCCGCCCCCCGGCTCACGAGCGGGACAGCCCCGGCGGAGGTGTCAGCACCTCCGCCGGGGCTGTCCGTCGCCGCGGGCAGCAGCAGCCGGTGGCACACCCGTGCCCCACGGCGCGCGTAGGCGACGAGACCGGCCTGCCTCAGGAGCTGAGACAGGTAGAAGGCGGGCTGCCGAGCGTGCCTTCGGCGGCCAGGCCAAGGTAGCCGAGCCGTCGGGCTGCGGCTGTAATCGACCCCACCGCAACAGGCCTGGCTGCGGCGGGACTTGATGCCCTGACGGCCACCCTCCCGGCCGCATCCCGAGAACCTCACACGAACCTCACACACAGGCGGCCCACCCTCGGCGATTCGGCCAATCGGTGTCGCCCCGCGACCGCCCCAGCACACCGTCCACGCGCGCCACCCCTTGCGGCCGACGGGCTCCAACCCGTCCTGAATCGAGCGCGTTCGATTCCGTCGCCCTGTCGTTAGTCCCAGCACCGCCGAGCCATCCAGGTGCGGCCCGCACCCCATGGAGGGACGCAGGTGACTGTGCACGACACCTCGACCGAATACGCGACGACGCCTCCCCCTCCCCCACCCGCCACCCTCACCTTCGGAGGGAAGCACGGCAAGAACCCGCTGGCCGAGGCCACGTTCGGCGCGATGTGCGGGCGGCTCCCCTCCGTGCTCGGGCACACCGCGCGGATGGCATGGCGAGTGGACAGGCCCGGTGTCGTACTGCTCCTCCTCTGCCAGCTCCTCACCGGCGCGGCGGCCGCCCTCGTCCTCGCCTTCACCGCGCAGGCCATGACCCACATCCTCGGCTCGGGCAACGTGTCCGAACGCCTGCACGCGGCGCTGCCCGCTCTGGTCGTCGTCACGGCGGCCGCCGCCGTCGGTCGTGTCAGCAGCGCCGTTTCCTCGTACGCCGACGGGCGGATCACGCCGCTGCTGATGACGGAGGCGGACATCGCCCTCGTCTCCGCCGTGTGCCGCGTGGAGTCGTCCGCGTACGGCGAGGACGGGTTCGCCGACCGGCAGGAGGCCGCCGAAGTCGGCGTCACACGGACCCAGACGATGGTGCAGGACGCCCAGCGGTTCATGTCGGCCCTCATCCGGATGATCGCCGCGAGCGGTGTGATCACGGCGCTGCATCCCCTGATGCTGCCCCTGCTCCTGCTGGCCGTGCTCCCGGCCGGCGTCGGGGCCGTGCTGTCGGCGCGCGTCACCTACACAACCCACTACCTCAACGTCGGCGACAGGAACGTCAGGTCGATGATGCGCTGGTGGGCGACGTACTCCCGGCACGGCGACGAAGTCCGTGCCAACGGCATGACCGGCTACCTCATCTACTGGTACCGCGCCCTGTCCGACCGGATCGACCGGCGCACCCTGACGGCGGCCCCGCGGATGCTGCGCATCGTCCTGGTCACCAGCGCCCTCGGCGGGCTCTTCCTCCTGGGCACGTGGGCCACTCTCGCTTGGCTGGTCACCACCGGCCGGGTCGCGCTGCCCGTCGCGGCGACGGCGGTGGTCGCCGTCCAGACCACACTCGCCGCGCTCTCCCAGTCCGTCATCCATGGCGCCGCGATGTTCCATACGTCGCTCTACCTGGCGGACATGCGGGCATTTCTCGACCTGGCCGGTGAACGGGCCCCCAAACGCGGTGACTTGACCCTGCCCGAGCGCGTGGACGAGATCCGCCTCGACGAGGTCGTGTACCGCTACCCGGGCAAGGAGGAACCGGCCGTCGCGGGCGTGTCGCTCACGCTGCGGCGCGGCGAGATCCTGGCGGTCGTCGGTGAGAACGGCTCGGGCAAGTCGACCCTGGCCAAGCTCTTCACCGGCATTCTCCTCGCCGACAAGGGCCGTGTCCTGTGGGACGGAGTCGACCTCGCCCAGGCCGATCCCGACTCCGTGTGGCAGCGCACGGCCCTGGTCCCGCAGAACTTCGCCTGCTGGCCCCTGCGTGCACGCGAGAACATCACCCTCGGCCAGCCGAGGACCTACGACGACGGGCCGGTGTGGGACGTCGTCGACGCCGTGGGGATGCGCGAAGCGATCGAGACACTGCCGCGGCAACTCGACACCTTGCTCGCCAAGGAGTTGTGGGGCGGCGCCGAACTCTCCGGCGGCCAGTGGCAGCGGCTCGTGTGCGGCCGTGCGCTCTACCGGCGGACACCGTTGCTGATCCTGGACGAGCCGACCTCACAGATGGACGCGCGGGGGGAGCACGCGGTGTTCACGCAGATCAAGCAGATCGCGGCCGAGCGCATGACGATCGTCGTCACCCACCAGCTGGAGAACACCCGGCTCGCCGACCGCGTCCTCGTGATGGACAAGGGCCGCGTGATCGAACAGGGCACCTACGAGGACCTGGTGGGGGCCGGGGGCCTGTTCGCGGATCTCGTCGCGCTGGCCAACGACCGCTGACGCCGGCACCGCCTCCGCGCCGCGGGCGAGCCTCTCCGCCATCAGTTTTTCCTTTCTGTGGACAAAGTATGGACGCGCATCGGCACCATCCCTACGCTGAGCGTCGCTTTGCCACACAGATCTGCGTAACCCCCGTAGGAACCACGCAGGAGGACGAGTGAAGCCACGCCCCGAGCCGATATCCGGCACCACCCGCCGCAGGGCTCGAAGATCCACCGGTCTGCTGCTCACGGCGATGCTCTGCGGCGGGCTGGTGGCGCCCGCCGCGGGCGCCGAGGACGATCCGCGACCCTTCGCCGACCTGCCGCCGCAGGAACCCGGCGTCACCCTGCGGGTGTTCGACATCCAGTCCCCGCTCAACAAGCTGTGCGACCTGAAGCCGGCCCAGACCCCGAACGTCGACAAGCTGATCCCGACCGCCGACTGGACGTCGACCGAGGGCTTCGGGTTCAGCAACAACTTCGTCTCGCAGATCATCGGCAATCTCGACGTGCCCGAGGCGGGCGCGTACAGCTTCCGGTTGATCAGTGACGACGGCTCACGCCTCTTCGTCGGCGATCAGCAGGTCATCGACCACGACGGAAAGCACGGCGCCGAGCCCAAGGACGGCGAGATCACGCTGAACGCCGGCTACCAGCCGCTGCGCATCGACCACTTCGACGCGGACGGCGAACAGCAGGTCACCCTGCAGTGGAAGCCCCCGGGGGCCGATGAGTTCAAGGTCGTGCCGAACTCGGTGCTCAGCACGGACGCCGACGTCGTACGCGTCACCGCGCCCGGCCGCAAGGAGTGCGAGGGAGCGCTCGACACCCCCGGCGACGGCCTTCCGCTCACCGAGGTCAACCCCGGATACAAGCTGACGGACCTGCGCCCCAAGGGCTTCGAGCCGCAGGTGTCCGCGATGGACTGGCTGCCCGACGGGCGGCTTGCGATCTCCACGTGGGGCGGCAGCACCGAGACCAAGGGCGAGGTGTACCTGCTCGACAACGTCACCGGCGACACCGGGCCCGACAAGGTCACGTACAAGAAGATCGCCGACGGGCTCAAGGAGCCGATGGGCATCCAGTACGTCGACGGCAAACTGTACGTGTCGGAGAAACACCAGCTGACCGAACTGAACGACACCGACGGCGACGATGTCGCGGACGACAAGAAGAAGATCGCCGAGTGGCCCTACGGCGGGAATTTCCACGAGTTCGCCTTCGGTCTGCTCTACGACAAGGGCGACTTCTACCTGAACCTCTCCGTCGCCATCAACTACGGCGGCGCGACCACCGACCCGCAGCCCGCCAAGAACCGCGGCACGACCATCAAGGTCAACAAGAAGACGGGCAAGGTCAGTTACATCGCCGGAGGCCTGCGCACCCCGAACGGCATAGGACGCGGCCCCTCCGGAGACCTCTTCGTCGCCGACAACCAGGGCGGCTGGCTCCCGGCGTCGAAGCTGGTGCACGTCAAGCAGGACCGCTTCTTCAACCACTACACGAACCCCGAAGGCCCCTTCGACGACCAGCCGGTCACCAAGCCGGCCCTGTGGCTGCCGCAGAACGAGATCGCCAACTCCCCCAGCACGCCGATGCAGTTGAAGAAGGGCCCTTTCGCCGGACAGATGGTCTTCGGTGACGTGACCTACGGCGGACTGCAGCGCGCCGACCTGGAAAAGGTCAAGGGCGAGTACCAGGGCGCCGTGTTCCGGCACACCCAGGGCCTCGAGTCCGGCATCACCCGGATCAGCGAAGGCCCCGACGGTGCCCTCTACACCGGTGGCCTGGGCGCCGACGGGAACTGGGGCCAGGCGGGCAAGCTCCGCTTCGGCCTGCAGAAGCTGACGCCGAACGGCAAGACGGCCTTCGACATGAAGACCATGCGCGCCACATCCGACGGCTTCGAGCTCACCTACACCAAGCCCCTGTCGGAGGAGACCGCGGCCAAGCTGACCAAGGGCGCGTACTCCGTCGAGCAGTGGCGTTACGCCCCGACCCCGGCCTACGGCGGCCCGAAGGTCGACGAGGAGTCGCTGCCGGTCACGTCGGCGAAGCTCTCCGACGACCGGCGCAAGGTGAAGCTCACCATCCCGGGGCTCAAGGCCGACCGTGTCGTCCATGTGCGCTCCCCGCGTCCGTTCTCCTCGTCCTCGGGCGAGCAGCTCTGGTCCACCGAGGCCTGGTACACCCTCAACGCCAAGCCGGGCCCGGCCGAGCCGGTCACCACGTACGACGCCGAATCGGCACGCCTGTCCGGCGGCGCGGGCACCGACACCGAGCACACCGGCTTCACCGGCGCGGGCTTCGTCGACGGTTTCGGCGAACAGGGCGCCAAGGCGAGCTTCGATGTCCAGGTGGACAAGGCGGGCAGCTACGACGTCGGGCTGCGGTACGCCAACGGCCCGCACCCCTTCACCGGCACCAAGACGGTCAGCGTCGGCGTCAACGACGGCGCGGCCAAGCAGACGAGTCTGCCGTCGACGGGCCAGTGGAATCGCTGGTCCACCAAGACGGAGAAGCTCGAACTCCGCAAGGGCCGCAACACCCTCACGTACGCGGTGGGCGCCGGGGACACCGGGCACGTCAACCTCGACGCACTGGAGGTGCGCCGCCCCGGGGCCCGGATCGATCTCTTCTCCGGCGGCAGCATCTCGTCGGCCTGGCAGCACACCGACGGCCGCAGCGCCGAGTGGCCGCACACCGCCGAGAAGTCCATGGAGGTCTGCTGCGGGGACCTGCGCACGAAGCAGCACTTCGGCGACTTCAAGCTGCACGTCGAGTTCCGTGTGCCGAAACTGCCGGACGACGTCACCGGGCAGGACCGCGGCAACAGCGGGGTCTACCTCCAGGAGCGGTACGAGGTGCAGATCCTGGACTCGTACGGGGTGGAGAAACTCGCGAACAACGAGGCGGCGGCGATCTATCAGAAGAAGGCCGCCGACCTCAACGCCTCGAAGGCGCCGGAGACCTGGCAGACGTACGACATCACCTTCCGTGCCGCCCGTTTCGACGCGGACGGCAAGAAGACGTCGGACGCCAGGGTCACGCTGGTGTGGAACGGCAAGAAGGTCCACGACGACGTGGCGATCGACGGCCCGACGGGCGCGGGTGACCCGGAGTCGGCGGCGGCGGGTGCGATCCGTCTGCAGGACCACGGCAACAAGGTCCGCTTCCGCGACGTATGGGTGGAGCCTCTCTCCTGACCTACGGTCCTGACCCACTGACCGGGCCCTGCCGCCCGCCCCGGGGGCCCCCGCCCGGCCCCGGCAGTCGGCGGAGCCCCCCCCCGCCACAACCCCCCCCCTCCACCCCAGGCACAAAAAGAAG